>NC_014392.1:2365000-2532343 GCF_000145215.1 Caldicellulosiruptor obsidiansis OB47 | reverse complement strand
TTTCAAAAGCACTATTAAATATACCAAAAAAATTATCCACATCAATAAGAAAATATATTTTGAGAATCAAATTTTCCACAGCGAATAGTTTGTCTACACCCTGTTAAAAATCTGTGGATAAAAATTGTGGATATGTGGATTATTTTTGTGAATTAAATTTATTGAAATCAGATTTTCACATGTGGATATCTTGATTAACGATGGTTGACTATTTGAAGTTTTGCTGTTTAAAAAGAATTGCAGAAAAAAAGGGTTTTAGATAGTCAGGTAAACATAATGTTTGTGCTGTGGATAATTTTATGGAGTGATGTGAAGAGTTTTTTAATCTGATGTTTACATAAATAAAGGAAATAGTTTGTCAAAGATTTTTTCAATCAGCACGTGGGGGTTTGGAACATTTTTCTTGATGTTCAAGATGAGACTGAGAATGAATCCTGTAAGAATCAAAAAACTTGTAAAAAACATCTCTTTTTGAAGATATCTTCTTTTTAAGATATAGTATTCAATTGCAAAAAGGATTGAATATACAAAAACTATAAATACAATGTTCATCATCCTGTTTCATCTCCTTTTTCAATATTTTATTCCTTCATCATGCCAAATCGCCTTATAAATGGTTTTACCACAATCGAAACTGAAATAGAGTTTTTGTCGAACTTTAAATGTTCTTTGTATGAAGAATAATAAATATCGCCAAGGTGCAGAATGTCGCATTTGAGTTCAAACGATTTTTTCACTGTCTTCTGAATGTCGTTTTTGATAGATCTGCTGAGCTCTTTTTTTATTTTTACCATTAAAGAACTTGAGATAGAAGAATTTAAATGTTTTTCTCCCAAGTTTGACTCGGTAATTATCTGCAGAGTAAAAAAAGCTTTGCCGTCTTTTCTTTTGACATCGATGATGGTGCTACTTTGTATAAGCTCAAGGGAAAATAGTCCCTCGCGTAATTTTATAGGATATATTCCGCTTCTTACCTTGTCAAATACCCATAAAAGTCCTCTCATCTCCTCATGTGTAAGATACCCTACAAGCTTGTAATTATTGAAAATGGCCATTTTTTCTACATAAAACATTTGTGTTTGAGAAAATTGTTTGAGAGGTGATTTTGTGGTGACAAAAGGAACAACTGCAGTTTTTGACTTTGACATTGACATCTTTTGAAATTCATATAGCTTTACAGGGAATGTTTTGGCGTTTGCAAAGTAGTTCTTTATTACATTTTCGAGTTCTTTTGCAGGTATTGATTCTATAGGAGAAGTGGTATCTAAAAACTTTTCTATATCCTGCGACGTAACTATAAGGTAAGCATCTGATCTCATTTCCTGATCACGGAGAAACATATCAAGAATATCTTTAATTCCATTAGTAGCTATTTTGCTGCTAATAACTATTATTTTATTATGAGAAAAGAAAAGTTTTTTGTTTGATGAAAGTGTTGCATTTCTAATAGAATCAAATATAGTTTTGCCTGTTGATGAAAAACACCACACTCCTTTTTGCTGAGAACTGGATGGCAAGTTTGTCGGATTTTTAAGCACCTTTGGTTTTAATACCTGATAAGTGAGCTTAAAATCTCCACTTTTGTTTTTGTCAATTCCAACTGCTTGGACAATCAAAATATCATTTAGTTCTTTCCTGTTCCAGCAACCTGTCAGAAAAACTGGTATTAAAAGTAGTACTAAAGCAGCTGCAAACTTTTTCATCTCTTTTTCAACCTCAACTTTATTTTTGCAAATATGAGAGTAAAAAGCGGTATGAAAAATATGAAAAGGTATGAGTACAGAGTAAAATACCTGTAGCTCATGAACCTGTCAAGAGATAAAAAGTCAGGGATTATATAGAAAACAAAAGGTGCAAGCACGCAGGCAAAAGGAATTGCATATGCAAAATTGTCTGCTGTATTTCTCAGCTCCTGGATGACTATCAAAAGAATATACATAAAATATGTTGTTTTAAGAAATATACCCATTATCCATACAGCCATGTGAAGTGATTCAAACCTTTCAAGAAACTCTGCTACGCTCAACACCTTAATGGCAGAATAAAATGGAAACGAGAGCCTGCTTGCCTGAGTATAGCCAAAAAGGGAAAGTACAAGTACTGTAATTGCAAGATAAAATATATCAACCAGCAAGAAAGCCAGCGCAATTGTTTTTGTCATGTCCTTTAATATGCTGTTTTTATTTTTTACAATATACGGGTTTATCATTCCAATCGTAATTATTTCAGAGCTCAGAGAACATAGGTATATGCCGCCAACTATTGGATGTGAAATATTTTTTTCAAAAATTGGTTTTAAGCTTGAAAAGTCAAAAAACCTGATGGAGATTATCATGATAATTGCAAAGCTGAACAAAGTTATAAATGTTGTTATCTGAGAAAATCTTGCCAAAGGCTCTATTCCTTTTTGAAGTGCATATATACAGACAATCAGCATTGTCACTATAAAAAAGAGAATTGGTGTTTCAGGCAAAACAGCTGTTGCCATGAATTCAACAAACTGTGCAAGCTGGATTGCTGTGATGTGAAAGAAAAACCAGATGTAAAGCACCGTGAAAATTGTTGATGCTCTTCCAAAGATGATGTTCAAAATGCTTGTAAAGGTCTGGTTCGGGAACATTGAGCAAAGATAGATCAGGGGCAGTGATGCTAAAATGGAAAAAGGATACATGAACACAACCGAAAGCCAGACATCTTGATTTTTTGGCGGTGCATTAAATATTGGCAAAAATGTTAGAACCATTACTATTCTATTGACAAAAAATAGACACAAAAACTGTGAATATGAAATCCTGGAATTTGACATTTTAGTTTTCTACCACCTAACTTTAAAAATTTTTGTTTAAAGTAATAGGTCGTTTTTTTAGGATTTTCCATGGAAGTCTTATAAACACGTCTTTGAGATCATGTACAACAGTTGGAGCTATAGGTGCAAGGTAGTTTACTCCAAATGATTTTAAACTGCAAAGGTGAATAAATAATAAAATCCACACAAGCATTATTCCGTAAAGCCCACATATGGCAGACATAACAACACACGCAAACCTTATAATTGTAGCTGTATCCGAGATTGCAGGGATCATAAAAGTAGATATCGCAGTTAAAGCAACAGTTACAACCATCGGAGCACCGATGAGTCCAGCTGATACTGCTGCCTCACCAATCACAAGAGCACCAACAATAGAGATTGCCTGACCGACTGGTCTTGGAAGTCTCACACCTGCTTCTTTTAATATTTCATAAATTGTAAGCATTGTAAATGTTTCTACAAACGATGGAAAAGGTATTCCTGCCTGAGCACTTGCAATGCTGATTAAAAGCGATGTTGGCAAAAGTTCCTGGTGAAATGTTGTCACTGCAATGTATAGTGCCGGCAGGGTTGTTGATACAAAGAATGAAAAGTATCTCAAGAGCCTGACAATGCTGTAGTAGTATGGTCTTGAATAGTAATCCTCACTTGTCTGGAAAGCTTCAACAAAAAGGTATGGGGCGGTTAGAGCAAAAGGTGTTCCGTCAACAAGTATTGCAACCCTTCCTTCCATAAGTTTTCCCACAACCACGTCAGGTTTTTCTGAGTTTCCGACAGTTGGAAAGATTGAATACTTGCCGTCTTCTATAAAAGATTCTATATATCCTGATTCGAGGATGTATTCCATATCAATCTTTTCGAGGCGTCTTTTTACCTCATCTACAAGTTCTTTTTTTGCAATTGATTCGATATAGCATATCGCCACATCTGTTTTTGATATTTTTCCAATCTTAATTGACTCAATCTTAAGTTTTGGGTCGCGTATCTTCCTTCTGATTAGTGCTGTGTTTGTTCTTAAGTTTTCGGTAAAACCTTCCCTTGGTCCTCTTACAACAACTTCTGTATTTGGCTCCTCAATTCCACGGGATTCCCACCCGCGCACAGATATCAAAAGACATCTGTCTATGCCGTCAATGAAAAGTGCAACATCCCCACACAATATACAATGTACTGTCTTTGCCCAGTCTTTCTCTTCTGTTATGCAGTGGCTGTATAGAATGTTTTCTTTGATGAGCGTGTAAACCTCTTGACAAGTAGGTTGGTCCTTTTTGTAAATGTTAATATCCCTCATAAGAGGTTTTAAGATATGCTCGTTTATCACCATCTTGTCAACAAGCCCATCTATCATGACAAGAAAAGCTCTTATGTTGCTTGGGCCTATTTTGAACTCTCTTATTATGAGGTCGCTGAAATTTCCAAACTCATCCCTGATGTTTTGAATGTTCTGGTCATAGGATGATGTGATTGAGTTCGAACCAGAAGATTTTTTCATCTTTTTCTCCAGCAAGATGCTTTTTCTGATACTAATTTTGCTCAACAGGGAAAAATAATATGCAAGTAACTTTGAAAAGTGATATAATTCTTTAACAAGAGACTGAAAAAATATAATGGTAATGAAAAGAAAATTAATAAACAGCAAAAACAACCCTTTGACTTTTTTGCATGATTTGGAGTATAATAAAATTTGTTTTACTGGTATACTGAAGGGTAAAAATAGTATGCGGCAGAAACTTTTTTGTAGGGAGGAGGGCAGAATATGAAAAGAACATACCAGCCTCATAACAAGAGAAGAAAAAGAACTCACGGATTTTTGGTAAGAATGAGAACAAAAGGCGGAAGAAAGGTTTTAAAAAGAAGAAGACTGAAAGGTAGAAAGAGACTTGCAGTGTAGAGGAAGACCACTTTAGAGCTAAAAAGTGGTCTTTTTGCTTAAAAAAAGAAGAGGTTATAATAAGAAAATATAGTAACGAGGAAAGAAGTGAATGAACAGGTATGTAACTCTCAAAAAAAACGAGGAGTTTGAAGCATGTATAAGAAGAGGAAGGTTTGCGGCGCAGGAGAAGGTTGTTGTGTATTCATTGAAAAACGGGCTTTCAATTAGCAGGTTTGGGATTTCGATGTCTGCAAAACTTGGTAAGGCAACGGCACGAAATCGGTTTAAAAGGATTGTGCGGGCATGGATTTTAGAAAACATGGATAAAATCAAGCAGGGATTTGACATTGTAGTGATTGCAAGAAAGATAAAAGATGATAAAATAAAAGCAAGAGAGATACATTTGAAAGACTACAGGGATGACCTTGAAAGGGCTTTTAAAAGACTGAGGCTTTTGAAAGAGGAATGAAAGATGAGAGTAAAAAAATATATTTTACTAACATTAAAATTTTTGATAAGATTTTATCAGAAGTTTATATCACCGCTAAAGGTTGTGCCAAGCTGCAGGTTTTACCCGACATGTTCAGAGTACACACTACAGGCAATTGAAAAGTATGGGTTTTACGGGCTGTGGATGGGATTGAAGAGGATTGTAAAGTGCCATCCATTTCATCCCGGTGGATATGATCCTGTGAAGTAGAGATAATAATTTGAAATTGAAATAAAAAGTTAGAAAATTAGAGGAGGAAAGTAATTTTGAACCCGACATGGCTTGACTTTTTGGCAATTCCTCTTGGAAGACTGTTGAAGTTAATATATGATTTTTTGCATGGTGCACACATTCCAGGAAGTTACGGTATTGCTGTAATACTTCTTACATTGATAGTAAGAGGGCTTCTTCTTCCTTTGTATATAAAACAAATTCACTCTATGTCTAAGATGGCAGAAGTTGCTCCAAGACTTCAGGAGATACAGCAAAAGTATAAAAATGACCAGAAAAAGCTTCAGGAAGAAATGCTAAAACTGTACCAGGAAACAGGTTACAATCCTGCAGCTGGGTGCTGGCCTCTTTTGATTCAGATGCCTATACTTTTTTCGCTGTATTATGTTTTCCAAAATCCACTTGTTTATGTGCTTGGCAAATCACATCAATATGTAAGAGATCTTGTAACAGGAGCAACAGGGTATGGTATTACGCAAAGAATAGTTGATGAAGCACAGAAGCTCGGACTTGACATGCATTTTTTGGGGATAAACCTTGCAAAAAAAGAGCTGTTAGTTCTTCCAATTTTGAGTGCTGCAACTATGCTTCTTTCAGTATGGTTTTCATCAAACAGTCAGAAAAAGTTCAATCCACAGTATTCTCAATCGCAGTCAAATGCTATGGCTGAAAGCATGAACAGAAGTTTTATGATAATCAGCCCTCTTATGTCTTATTTTATTGCGCTTCAAGTTCCATCTGGTCTTGTGCTTTACTGGACTGTTACAAACCTTTTTACAATCCTGCAGCAGTTTGTAGCAAATGAGGTTGTGTACAAAAAACTGAAACACAAGAAAGAGGAAGAAGAGAAGAAAAAACAGCTCGAAAAACAGGCACAAAAAATGCAGGAGATTGAGCCAAAGGAAGAAAGCATAGGTTCAGAAGATGAGAGTAGCAGTGATGAGTTAAAAGCTGAAAATTCTGAAAAAGATGAGCGGGAGAGGGAGAGAAAAAGAGAGCTTGAGAAACTTAAACAACAAATTTCTGGCCAGCACAGAACTGGTAAGAAAAAGAAGAAGTAAAAATTTCTTGTGCGGAGGAGAAATTTTTATGAAATGGGTAGAAAAAACTGCAAAGACGGTGGATGAGGCAGTTGACCTTGCTTTAAAAGAGCTTGGAATTACCCGCGATAAAGCTGAAATTGTGGTAATTGATGAGGGGTCGAAAGGAATTCTGGGAATAATTGGCGCTCGGCCAGCAAGGGTAAAAGTGATTGCAAAGCAGACGCCAGAAGAGAAGATTGAAGAGTTTTTGAAAAGTGTGTTTGCTAATATGGACGTCAAAATTGACAGGATGAATATGGTAAGAGATGGAGAGTTCATAAAAGTAAATCTTTTTGGGAAAAATACGTTTAAGCTTATTGGCAAGGATGGCGAGGTGCTTGATGCTCTTCAGTTTTTGACAGGTGTTGTTGTTAACAGAGGAGTGTCAGAGGAGGAGACTGTGAGAATTCTTCTTGACTGTCAGAATTTCAGAAAAAGAAAAGAGGAACGGCTTAAGAAGCTTGCACTGTCGCTTGCGGATAAAGTGGCAAGAAGTAAAAAGAGTATTAAGCTCAGACCCATGACTCCATATGAGAGAAGAATTATACACACCACTTTGCAAAACCACAAGTTTGTCACAACATACTCAGAGGGTGAGGAGCCGTACAGAAAGGTTGTCATTACATTAAAATAGATGTGTTAAAAGCTTTGAAAAGCAGGGTAAAAACACTTTTGCCCTGCTTTGTTTGTATTTTGTAAAGTTTTATAATAAAAGAGGGGAAAGTAAAAGATGGAGTTTGACACAATTGTTGCAATTTCAACACCTGTTGGTACAGGCGGGATAGGAATTGTAAGAATATCAGGGAAAGACGCATACGATGTTGCAGGAAAGCTTGTAAAGAGCAGAAAATACAAAAGCATCCATGATATCCCTGTAAGGTATGCTGCACTTGTTGATGTGTATGATGGCGATGAGTTTGTGGATGAAGCTATTTTGATTAAATTTAAGTCCCCCCGCTCATATACAGGCGAAGATGTTGTTGAGATTCAAAGTCATGGTGGCATGGTTGTTTTAAAAAGAATTTTAGAGGCTGCAATCAAAAATGGTGCACGCCATGCCATGCCGGGAGAGTTTACAAAACGAGCCTTTTTAAACGGCAAGATTGACCTGTCTCAAGCTGAAGCTGTGATAGATATAATAAATTCAAAGACAAAGCTTTTGCAACAAAACGCTGCAAAGCAGTTAAAAGGGATGCTAAGCCAGAGAATTGAAGAGATTTCTCAGCTTCTTTTGAATCTGGTTGCAACCATTGAAGCGTCAATAGATTTTTCAGAACATGAGGTTGACGAGGTTTCGCACGATGAAATTTTGAGCACAATAGATGATGCGCTGGCGAAGATAGAAAAACTTATAAAATCGTATGAAACAGGAAAAGCAATAAAGAGCGGAATATACACTGTAATAGTTGGAAGACCGAACGTTGGCAAGTCTTCTCTTCTCAACAGGCTGTTGAAAGAAGAAAAGGCGATTGTGACAGATATACCTGGCACAACACGCGATGTGATTGAAGAAGTTTTAGACATTGAAGGGCTTCCGATAATCCTTGCTGATACTGCAGGAGTGAGAAGAACAGAAGATGTTGTTGAAAAAATTGGTGTTGAGAGGACTTTAAAGAGCATTGAAAGAGCTGACCTTGTGCTATTCATGGTGGAGTCAAGCGGTATTTTGCAGGAAGACTTAGAAATTTTTGAGACAATAAAGGACAAGAGGTTTGTTGTTCTTGTAAACAAGATAGATAGGGAAGTAAAAGTTTCGCAGGATGACATCAAAAGAATTTTTGGCAAGGAAGGGATTTTCATCTCTGTTGAACATGACAAGAACTTAGAGCTTGTTGAAAAAGCTATAGCACATGAGGTTTTAAGTCAAAACATTGAAGCGTTTGATAGCGTTCTTATAACAAACCTTCGCCACAAAGAGCTTCTTTTAAAGGCAAAGGAGTTTTTACTCTCAGCAAAGGCGAACATTTTCAGCGTGCCTCTTGACATTCTTTCAATTGACATCAAAAACGCGCTTGAGAACTTGTATCAGATTACCGGTAAAAACGTCACAGAGGACATGGTGGACAGGATATTTTCAATGTTTTGCATAGGAAAATGAGATTTTAAAAAGGGGGTAGGGCTTAAGATTATGGAATTTGTTGCAGGTGAGTACGACGTTGCGGTGGTGGGTGCAGGTCATGCTGGGATTGAAGCTGCTCTTGCATCTGCTCGGCTTGGTCTTAAAACCATAATATTTGCAATAAACTTGGACTCGATTGGCAACATGCCGTGCAACCCGAGCATTGGCGGAACTGGCAAAGGGCACTTGGTACGTGAGATAGACGCGCTTGGCGGTGAGATGGGAAAAGCTGCTGATGCAACAGCCATCCAGGTAAGAATTTTAAATAGAGCAAAAGGTCCTGCGGTGTATTCTTTAAGAGCCCAGTGTGATAGAAGCCGCTACAGGCTCTATATGAAAAGAGTGCTTGAAAGTCAAGAAAACCTTGATGTTCGCCAGGGCGAGGTGTGCGAGGTTTTAGTTAGAGATGGAAGGGTAAAGGGTGTAAAGATAACAACAGGTGCAATTTTTCTGGCAAAAGCGGTGGTGCTTGCAACAGGCACTTTCCTTGGTGGAAGGATTATCATAGGCGAGACGGTTTACGATGGTGGGCCGGACGGTATGCATCCAGCAAGGTATCTCACAGAAAACCTCAAAAAGCTTGGCATTGAGATGATGAGGTTCAAAACAGGAACACCTGCGCGTGTTCACAGAAAGTCTTTGGACTTTTCAAAGATGCAAATTCAGCCGGGAGATTTAAGACCTTTGCCGTTTTCGTTTGAAAATGAAGATAGTTTCAATATTGAGCAAGTGCCTTGCTATCTGACATACACTACAGAAGAGACTCATAGGATAATAAGGGAAAACCTTCACAGGGCACCGCTTTTTACAGGACTTATTTCTGGTGTTGGACCGCGATACTGTCCTTCGATTGAAGATAAAATTGTGAGGTTTGCAGACAAGCCAAGACACCAGGTGTTTATTGAACCTACAGGTCTTGACACTGATGAGATGTATGTTCAGGGGATGTCAACATCATTGCCCGAAGATGTGCAGATCAAGATGTACAGAAGTGTGATAGGACTTGAAAATGTCAAGATAATGCGACCAGCATATGCTATAGAGTATGACTGCATAAACCCGCTTCAGCTTGAACCTACGCTACAGTTTAAGAAGATAAAAGGTCTTTTTTCTGCAGGTCAAATAAATGGAACATCAGGCTATGAAGAAGCAGCTGCTCAGGGAATAATTGCCGGAATTAACGCTGCAATGTATGTCAAGGGTAAAGAAATGCTTGTCTTGGACAGGTCACAAGCTTACATTGGAGTGTTGATAGACGACCTTGTGACAAAAGGGACAAACGAGCCATACCGAATCATGACATCAAGAGCCGAGTACAGACTGATTTTAAGACAGGACAACGCAGATCTGCGCCTTACTGAGATAGGATATAAAATTGGCCTTGTATCTTCGCAAAGGTACGAAAAGTTTTTGCAAAAGAAAAAGATGATAGAAGATGAGATAAACAGGGTAAAAAATACTGTGATAGCACCAAGCGAGAAAGTAAATAAGCTTTTGCTGGGAAAAGGTTCATCGCCTATTACAACAGGTGTTAAACTTTCTGATCTTTTAAAAAGACCCGAACTTTCATATGAAGACCTGAAAGATATTGACCCTGCAAGACCGGACCTTCCATGGTATGTAAAAGATGAGGTTGAGATTGAGATAAAATATGAAGGATATATCAAAAAACAGCTTGCTCAGGTTGAACAGTTCAAAAAACTTGAAAATAAAAAGATACCTGACTGGGTTGACTATAGCCAAATACTTGGTCTTTCAACAGAGGCAAAACAAAAACTCTCACAAATAAGACCAGCTTCAATTGGCCAAGCGTCAAGAATTTCTGGTGTGTCGCCCGCAGATATCTCTGTTCTTCTTATCTGGCTTGAATCTGTAAAAAGGGATACAAAATGATTTGTTCTTGGGAAACCTTAATTTTAAGAGGGGAATTGCAAGATGGATCTTTTAGATAGAGTAGTAGAATATTATGGAATAAAAAATCCTCTGGTTGTTAAACAACTTTTTATTAAGTTTATGAATTTTGTACTTGAAAAAAACAAGCTTTTTAATCTTACAGCTATAGAGGATGAAGAAGAGTTTGTTCTAAAGCATATTGCTGACTCGTTATCTTTGATTAAGTTTGTTGAAGAGGAATGCTCAAACCAAAACCCTGTTGCCATTGATATTGGTTCTGGGTTTGGTGCACCAGGAATTTTCATAAAAATTGCAATGCCAAACATGAATATGTTTCTTAATGACTCAAACAAGAAAAAATGCAATTTCATGACTGAGGCAGTAAAGATGCTGGGAATTTCGAGTGTAAATGTTGTTTGTGAAAGAGCAGAGGTTTTGGGTAAGAAAGAAGAATTCAGAGAAAGGTTTGATTTTGTGTTTGCACGAGCGGTTGACAGCTTAAATGTCCTGTGTGAATATGCACTGCCGCTACTGAAAACAGGTGGTGTATTTTTGGCTCAAAAAGGGTATGAGTGTGAGGATGAAATAAATTCAGCTTCAAATGCTGTTGAACTTCTGGGGGGGAAAATTTATCGCGTAGAAAAATTTGTACTTCCATTTTCTGATGAGAAAAGAAGCATTGTTATGATAAAAAAAATACGACAAACACCATCTAATTTCCCCAGAAATACAAAGCAGATTATAAAAAAACCACTTTGAGAATATAAGAATTTGTAATATTCTGCATGAAAATGTCTGAAAAATATTGAAATAAAAAGAAGGAGTTTTAAAAGGAGGATAGAATATAATAAATAGATTTAGTTAATAAATGTAATATAAAGGAAGGGGAAAAAATTGTTTTCGCTTTTGATACGCCAGACAAACAAGGCTGATATTGAAAAGGAATTGTATTCTATTGAGGATATTCCGGTTGAAAAGGTTTTGCCAAATCCGTATCAGCCAAGAAGTAATTTTGATGAAAAGCTTATTGAAGAGCTGGCACTGTCTATTAAAACTTACGGGCTATTGCAACCAATCATTGTGAGAAAAAAAGGAGAGTTTTATTATCTTATTGCCGGAGAGAGAAGACTGAGAGCGTTCAAGCATTTAGGGTATAGCAAAATAAAGGCTATTATTATAAATGTGACTGATATTGAAAGTGCAATTTTAGCACTAATAGAAAATATCCAGCGGCAGGACCTTGACTTTTTTGAAGAGGCTCAAGGATATAAACAGCTTGCTGATGAGTTTGGACTTACTCAGGTTGAAATTGCAAAAAGAGTAGGTAAAACCCAGTCTGCAATTGCTAACAAGATAAGGCTACTCCAGCTTCCAGCTGATGTAAGATGGACTGTGCGTGAACATGGTCTTTCTGAACGTCATGCAAGGGCGCTTCTGAGACTTGAGTCAGAAGAGGATATGAGAAACGTTCTATCAAGAATAATTGAGGGTGGGCTTACAGTCTCGCAAACAGAAAGGCTTATAACAGAGTATTTGAATAACAAAAAAAGCTTGAAAACAGGAAAAGTTATAAAGGTTTCAATGAATGATTGTAGGGTGGTATATAATACCATAAAAAAAGCCTTGAAATTATTTCAAAAAACTGATATAAATTATGATATAAAAGAAATTACAACTGACGCATACTACGAAATAATCGTTAGAATAAATAAAAAATCCCCGCAGACCTCCTCATAAAAAGAGGAGGTACTTTTTTTCAAGGTAAAAGCCGCTCAAGTTCTTGAGCGGCTATATTTTAAATTGCAAGAAATTAGTTATTTAATCAAATTTTCAACCTCACTTGATACAAAAAACCTTTTAGCTGTTGGAATATACACGCTTACGTATTTTACCCTGTACTGATTAGAACCTTCTAATACCACATTTTTATTTTGTGGAATAATGTATGTCTTATTTCCTTTACTTATCACAAACTGGACATTTGAAGGATTGCTTGTATCAATAGAGACATTATACCCTTTTTCCTCTAAGTCAATGTTTGAGATATATGCGTTTTCATTAAAGTTTCCAAGATCGATGCCAAGGATTTCTGCCATATAATCACAAATCTCTGTATTGTCAATTGCTCCTTTTGGTATATAGTTGTTTGGATGATATGCATATAACACTACATCGTCACCTGTATGACCGTTTGTTGTCCAGCCGAGGTTTGACCTTTTGCTGATAATTGGTCCGAGCACATAGTTGAGTTCTCCTGTCTTTGCATTTTTAATAGCGTTTATTTCATCTTGTGTCAGATTATCTACTCCATAATATTCAGACACTATTTTTTTAATATTCTCATCTGTTTTGTTGTTACCCAAAAGTTCTTCTATTCCAGCCCCTGTTCTTTTTGCTTTTTTGATATATTTCAAAAAATCATTTAGCATTGCTGTATCATACTTTGTTGAATAATTTCCTATGCTCATACCACCATTGCTATGATCAGGTGCAATTATCACTGCTGTATCATTTCTTGATTTTGCAAATTCAAGTGTAACTTTCACAGCCCTGTCAAATGCAAGAACATCTGAAATGACTCCAACAGGGTCGTTTGCGTGTGATGCCCAGTCAATTTCACTGCCTTCCACCATCAAGAAAAATCCGTTTCTATTTTTAGAAAGAAGTTGAATAGCTTTTTGAGTCATTTCAGCCAAAGACGGCTCACCTGACCCGTTTCTGTCAAAATCGTAGTGCATTGCATCCTGCGCAAAAAGCCCCCAGATTTTCTGTCCATAAAAGTTTTTTGCTTCATGCCAGCTTGGTGTTACAAAAAAGCCGTTTTCTTTTAGGTATCCTGCTAAATCTTCATTGTCTTTTCTCTGATTTTTATCAATGTATCTATAACCACCGCCAAACACCACATCAACCTGATTGTAAACCATCTGCTCGGCTATATTCTCATAATCATTTCTGTTATCTGAATGTGATGCAAACGCAGCAGGTGTTGCGTGTGGGAACTGGCATGTGAAAACAAGCCCTGTTGCCTTTCCAACCTTCTTGGCAGCTTCTAAGATAGTCACAATTGGTTTATAAAAATCTTTTTCATCAACCTGACCTACACCAGGCATTGAAACCATTTCAGGATATATTGAAAGGTATCTGTTTTGAGTTTTAAACCCTGTTGCATAAGCTGTTGCAGCTGGTGCTGAGTCTGTAATTGGGTTGTTTGCTGAATGTGTTCTTATCAGTCCACATGCAATTTCATCCATTGAGAGAGGTTCTCCATCCTGGTACCAGCGTGCAAGACTTGTGTGAGAAATTGTCATACCATCTGGAATCATTAAAATAACATTTTTAACCTTTTGACTATTTGGCTCATCCTGCTGTGCAAATGCTAAGGTTGATAAAATTAGGCAAAGTATCAAAAGAAAAGAGACAATTATGTTTTTTCTATGCATTAAAAATCTTTTCATATCTTTATAAAACCTCCTCATGACAAATTATTTAACTATAACACTTACTTCACAGATATATAATTTTTAGCAACTATTGCCTGACCCTCATCAGAGAGAACAAAATCAACAAATGCCTTTGTAACTTTGCTTGGGTTTTTGGAAAGCAGGAACAGGAAAGGTCTTTTAATTTTATATTTTCCAAGTTTAACATTCTTTTCTGTTGGTTCAACCCCATCAACCTTTATACCTTTGACTGTGTTGTCAAGCACACCTATGGATATAAAACCTATTGCATTTTCATCCTGACTTACTGTTGTTTTGACTGCACCTGTTGAAGGCTGAACAATCGCTGAGTCTGTTATCTTTGTAGATTTTCCCATAACAATCTCTTCAAAAGCTCCTCTTGTGCCTGAACCTTCTTCTCTTGTGACAACAACAATCTTTGCATCTTTTCCACCAACTTCTTTCCAGTTTTTAATTTTACCGGAGAATATATCTCTAATTTGGTCAATTGTCAAATTAGAAACTGGGTTTGACTTATGAACAATCACTGCAATTCCGTCTTCTGCAATTTTAACTTCCTGCCAGCCTTTAGAACTTAGCTGTTTTGATTCATCTTCTGTCAGTTCTCTTGATGATGTACCTATGTCAACTATTCCTTGGATTGCAGACTTGATTCCAACAGATGAACCTCCACCCTGGACTTCAATTGATACTTTTGGATAAATTTGCATAAAATATCTTGCAAGTTCATCAGCAAGCGGTTGAACAGATGTTGAACCAGCAATCATAATTCTTCCTG
Organism: Caldicellulosiruptor obsidiansis OB47; assembly: GCF_000145215.1. Classification (NCBI taxonomy): domain Bacteria; kingdom Bacillati; phylum Bacillota; order Caldicellulosiruptorales; family Caldicellulosiruptoraceae; genus Caldicellulosiruptor; species Caldicellulosiruptor obsidiansis. The sequence continues at coordinate 2,517,607 of NC_014392.1, read as the reverse complement.
ATAGATTTGATGAATAGCTCTGAGGAACAAATGTAAACTTAAGAGATGAGTTTGCCTGACCATTTGAAGACTTTACGGCATTTTGGGGAATGCTCAGAATATATTGTGCTTTTGGAGAAAGATTTTCTTTAATCGATATTACAAGTTTATTGTTAAAAATTTGTGCAGAAAATTGTACCTTGGATTTTTTGTTTTTAACAAGAGTTATCTTATCAAAATTTGACCCTTTTGTGATATCATTTGAAAATGTAATTACAATCTGTTTTTGTGTGATTGTTTCTGGAAGCGATTTTGACTTTACCATCAAACTTTGGGAATAAGAAATAGTGGCTGAAAGGTTGAAGACTAAAAATAAAGAAACCAAAAGCGCAATAGCGAAAATAGTTTTGAAAAAATTCTTTTTCATGTTTGTTACCCCTCCTAAAACTTATTTTTCACCTTTTAATATAGTCCATAAATGTTTAGTTTTTTTTAAAATCATGTTAAAAGTTTGTTTATTATGTGTTAAATTTAGATAAAGAAGATGTTAAATGTGTGTTAAATATGTTAAAAAAGATAATGGAAAATTATATTGATAAAATAAAATGTTAATCAAATGTTCCACGTGGAACATTCTTGTGATATAATTTAATTAAAAAACTCAAAGCGGGAAGTTGAAGATGGCAAGAATTGTTGCGATTGTCAACCAAAAAGGTGGTGTTGGGAAAACAACAACCTGTGTAAATTTATCTGCAGCAATTAGCAAGATAGGAAAAAAGGTTTTAGCAGTTGACTGTGACCCACAGGGCAATCTCACAAGTGGTTTTGGAATTGACAAGAAATCTCTTACAAGAACTACATATGATGTTTTGATTGGCAGCTGCTCAGCTGAAGAAGCTGTTATAAAAAACAAATTTGAAAACTTGAGCGTTCTTCCTGCTAATGTGAACCTTGCAGGTGCTGAGATTGAGCTTGTATCTATGATTGCAAGAGAGTTAAGATTGAAAGATGCTATCGAAAAAATAAAGGTTGAATATGATTACATCTTTATTGACTGTCCACCTTCTCTGGGGCTTTTGACTTTAAATGCTTTGGTGGCTGCTGACTCTGTTATAATTCCCATCCAGTGCGAATACTATGCTTTGGAAGGGCTTTCTCAGCTTTCTAATACAATATCACTTGTAAGAAAACACCTGAACAAACGCTTAGAGATTGATGGTGTTGTTCTTACCATGTTTGATTCAAGAACAAACCTTTCTTTAGAGGTTGTTGAGGAAGTAAAAAGGTATTTTGGACAAAAGGTCTTTTTGAGCGTAATACCACGAAATGTAAGGCTATCGGAAGCACCTTCATTTGGTCTTCCAGGGATAATTTATGACCCTGACTCAAAAGGTGCAAAGGCCTACATAGAGCTTGCCGAAGAATACATAAATAGGATAGAAAATAGTTTGTCAAGAGGTGCAAATAAATGAAAAAGAGGCTTGGAAGAGGGCTTGACGCCCTGTTTGGGGATGAGATAAGTAGCTCTGAAAAAGAGTTTGAGGCAGGCTTTGACGACAAGGAAAATATTGAGAAGATTGAAGAGATTAATATTGAGTTGATAGAGCTTTCAGAAAATCAGCCAAGAAAGGTATTCAATGAAGAGGAAATAGAGGAGCTTGCAAGCTCAATTAAAAGTGTTGGGCTTATACAGCCTCTTGTTGTGCAAAAAAAGGGAGATAAATATGTTTTAATTGCCGGTGAGAGAAGACTGAGAGCTTGCAAGATAGCTGGTATTGAAAAGGTAAAGTGTATTATAAAGGAGTACGAAAATCCTCTTGAGATAGCTCTTATAGAGAATATCCAGAGAAAAGACCTAAATCCGTACGAAAAGGCTCTTGCTTTCAAAAGGCTTATGGATGAGTTTGGGTATACCCAAGAGGAGCTTGCAAGAAGGCTTGGTATTTCACGCTCAAAGGTTGCAAACACTCTTCGCATTTTAAACCTTGGCGAGCAGATCATTGATCTTATAATAAAAGGTAAAATTTCTGAGGGGCATGCAAAGGTATTGCTTTCGGTTGAGGATGAGGAGCAAAGGAATAAGCTTGCCCAGCTAGTTGTTGAAAAAAATTTGAGCGTACGCGAGCTTGAGCAGATAGTAAAATCAAGAGAAGATAAAAAGGAATTTGAGCTTGAAAGTGAGATAATTCGAGAGATTGAAGAAAACCTTATGAAACTGTTTGGCTTGAGAGTTAAGATTCAGAAAAAGAAAAATAGAGGAAAAATCGAAATAGAATTTTCATCAGATGAAGAGCTTGAAAAGATAGTCTCTATTCTCATGCCATAAAGTGCTTTGATATCAAAAATTCATCATCGGAATGTTCCACGTGGAACATTTTGAACAGTAGCAAATAGTAAAATGTCGAGGGGGAAAATATATGAGAAGTTATATCACTACATATGCATCTGAGATAGTCATTTTTTTTCTTGTTCTCAACATGGTGCTTTTTCTTGCACTTTTAATAGAACTTGCAAAGAATAGGAGTCTTAAAAGAAGGTTTCTTGACCTTACATCAAACCAGGATTTCAAAAGCTTGGAGGAGATCATAAAGCTGACAAATGAAAAAGTTGAATACTTTGAAGAGGTACTCAAAGCCTTAACAAAGAGTCACAGGGTATTGAGCGAAAATGCAAAGCTGTGCATAAAAAAGGTTGGTATTGTCAGGTATGATGCATTTGAGAATGTTGGTAGCAAGCTCAGCTTTGCTTTGGCGCTTCTTGACGAGTTTGATACTGGGGTTGTGATAAACAGTATATATTCAAGAGAGGGATGTAGTGTATATGCAAAACCCATTGAAAATGGACTTTCTAAGTACCCGCTTTCTGCTGAAGAGATGCAGGCAATTGACATTGCAAGAAAAAACTATATTTCAAAGGAGATTAAAGAGTAAAGCTCATCACAAAAGAAGGGAGGGCACCTGCCAGTGATGCTTTAAAGAAGCTTTCATTGGCAGGAAAGAGAAGTGGAGAACAATAAAATTGAGTTTACCAAAAGTTTTTATGAGAGCATTTTAAATGGAATGCTTGACCTTGTCAGGGTCATTGATATAGATGGGGTTGTTGTGTTTTGCAACACAAAGATGAAAGAAGAATTTGGAGATCAGACAGGCAAAAAATGCTATGAACTTTTTTGCAAAGATTCGCGGTGCGATGACTGCATAGCAGTAAGAGCGATGAGAGAAAACACAAGATTTATGAAGTATGCGCAGCACAAGGACAAGTTCTACTATGTCATAAGCTCGCCAGTTCACAGCGAGGATGGCAAAGTGATTGGCACTGTTGAGGTCTTCAGAGATATTACAGAGCAGCGAAAGATTGAAGAAAGGCTCAGGCGGCAAAACGAGTTCTTAAAGCGCGACTTGGAGTTTGCAAAGAGGCTTCAGCAGTCACTTCTTCCGGTTATACCAAGGATTGAAGGATACAGAATTACATACACTTACAAGCCATGCGAAAGGCTTGGCGGAGATTTTTTGGATGTCATTAGCATAGACGACAGAATAGTTTTCTATGTTGCAGATGTTGCAGGGCATGGACTTTTGGCTTCAATGGTAACAATATTTGTCAAGCAAAGCATCATTAAAAATGCTCATACTTACATAAACTCAAGTGCCCAGGAGATAATGAAGGGTGTTCTTTTAGATTTTATAGAGATGAACTTTCCAAATGAGATATATATTACAATAGTGCTTGGTATCTTAGAAAAACAAAGTGGCAGGGTTACAATGATAAGTGCCGGGCATGTAACAGAACCAATTTTGGTCAAGGCAAACAAGAAGGTCAAAATGTTTTCTATGAGAGGTCAGCCCATTGCCTCAATTGACCTTGAACAGGGGTTTGAGATGAAAGAGGTGGTGCTGGAGAAACACGACAAACTCATATTTTATTCTGATGGACTTATTGAGAGCAAAAACAAGCAGGGCGAAATGTATGGCAAAAAGAGGCTCATAAAAAGAATACTGAGCATTAAGAACATCAACACAGAGCTTTTGATAAGAGACGTGAGAAATTTTGTCTCTGACATAGACGATGACATTGCAGTTTTGATGATTGAAAAGATGTAAAAAGAGTGGGAAATGAAGATGAAGCTGATACGATTCTTATATAAATTTTTGATTATACTTGTCCTGATAATTTCAGTAATACTCAGCTTAAATGTTTATGGGATTGAATTTGTAAATCCATATATATTTTTGAAGTTTGAATATGTAAAAACATATCCGAACATAAAATTTTATGAGGATGTTCTTCCGTTGCAAGACGGCCTTGCAGTCATATATCGAGGCAAAATTGGAATTGTCAGCAAAAGTGCTATAAAATGGGTAAATATCGCGTATCAGAACCACAAAGGATTTTCTGACGGCAATATAGCTGTTGCATATGTTGAAGAAGGCAAATACCTGCATATAATAACAAATTCGGGGCAAAAGGACATACTCTATCCTGTGCCCATAAAAAGCGTGAAGGTGAAAAACAGCAGGGTATTGGTACATATTGCAGATAATGATGATAATTATTTGATATGCTATGACAAAAATCAAAACATCATCTTCTCAGCAAAGTTCAAAGAAAAGGTTATAGACTACGACCTGACGGATAATTTTGCAGCAGCTCTTTTAAAAAGTACAGATACAAACGATATTGCAATCTCATACATAGACAAAAGAGGAGTTTATATGTCAAAGGTGCTACCACCAAGCTTTTCAAATAGCAAAAGGTTTTTTATAATAGATAATCACATTCTGATATGGAATGGACGGGTTATCGATGTATATGATTTGGATCTCAAGAAAAAGCAAAGGACATTCAAGTTTGGTACACAGCCAAAACCAGCTGTTGGGAATCCAGACATTCTGGTTGGCAAAGATGAGATTCTTGTTTACAACAAGCTTACAAAAAGGTTTTTGCTAAAAAACATAGAGCCTTTCGACTGGATATACGCATCAAGCGATAAGATAGTATTATCAAAAGGCAACGACGTTATACTTTATTCTTTGAATCTAAACAAAATAAAGCTGCTTAAGGTTTCATCATTTGGTTTTGTGAAAGCTGTTCTAAGCCAAGACAAGTTGTACTATATATTTAGTGATAGAATAGAATGCTATCAAGAAAGGTGGTAGTGGAGTTCACATGCCAAACACAGCAGACTTGGTGGTTTTGATTGTAATCTTGGCTGGTAGCTGGATTGGTTACAAAAAGGGGATACTTAGAATGGTCTTTGACATCGGGTCTTACATAATATCATGGTTTGTTGCAGTGTGGGGATACAAGTACATAAGCGTAGCAATCCTCTCATCACCCCCTTTGAAAGAAGCAATATACAATTTTGTGAGGCAGAAGGTTGTGATAAGAGAAGATATTTTGCCGAGCGTGCCAGAGTTTTTCAAAGGGGCGATACTTGAGGCAAACCAGGCCATAAACAAGACTTTGCAAGATGCAGCGGCAGTTGTGCTTGCAAATTTTATCGCGATGATTTTAATATTTATTGTCACAAAGATTGTGATAACCCTTATAAAAACTGCGCTTGGACTTATGAGAAAGGTTCCTGTGATTGGGCAGATAGACGGTTTTCTGGGATTTGCAGCAGGTGCAGCCGTTTCGCTTATAATAATCTATGTAGCCTTTTCTATTTTATATTTCTTTCCAAATGCAGAAGTCTTCAAATCAGCCCAGAAGGTTATAAAAACCTCTATGTTTGCTGAGTTTTTGTACGAAAACAACATTATAGTGATGCTGATGAGGCAATATTTGAAGCTATGATTGATGACTTTAAGTTCAGAAAAGGAGAAATGAAAAATGCGAATAATCTCTGAGGATATCATAGAACAAAAAGTATATGAGGCTATTGAGAAAGCAGTATGTATTCTTCCAGAAGATGTTGTCAATGCCTTGAAAGATGCATATCAAAAGGAACACGGCATTGCAAGATATACTCTTGAAAATCTTATAAAAAACATCTCCTTGGCACAGCAAAAGATGCGACCTGTCTGCCAGGACACAGGTGCAGCAGTGTTTTTTGTTGACATTGGAGAAGATGTTTTTGTCCAAGGTTCAATAAAAAGCGCAATAAACAGAGCGGTCTCAAGAGCATATACAGATTTTTATCTTCGAAAGTCAATGGTGAAAAGTCCAATCGAAAGAGAGAACACAGGCGACAACACACCCGCAATCATTCACTTTGACATAGTGCCGGGAGATAAAATCACAATACATTTTATGCCAAAAGGTTTTGGCAGCGAAAACAAAAGTGCACTTTGTATGCTCACGCCAGCAGATGGTGTGGAAGGAATCGAAAGATTTGTTGTTGAGACAGTCAAAAAAGCCGGGTCTGACCCGTGCCCGCCAATTTTAGTAGGTGTCGGGATAGGAGGAACATTTGAGCTTGCTGCTCTTTTATCTAAAAAAGCTCTTTTGAGAAAGATAGGACAAAGACATAGCAAAGGATATGTAGCGCAGCTTGAAGAAAGGTTAATTGATAAGATAAATGCGCTTGGGATAGGTCCGGAGGGATTTGGTGGAAAAACAACAGTGCTGGATGTGTTTGTAGAAGAGTATCCAACTCACATTGCGGGTCTTCCAGTTGCTGTGAATATATGCTGCCATGTTGCAAGACATGTATCAGTGCAAATATAAAAAGGGGCTACTTCAAAAGCTGCCCCTTTTTTTATCTTAGTACAGCAAAGTCCTGGGTGTAATAGACATTATCGAAGTTTTTTTCAATAGCACATCCAATGCCAACCACTTCGAAGTTCTCTTCAATATTTTTGCGGTGTCCTTCTGAATTGAAAAGCAGATGGTTTGCAAAAAAGGGAAGAAGTTTTGTCCCCATTACTATATTTTCACCTATTTTTTTATACAAAATTCCTGCAGATAAAAATCTATCAGAAAATGTTTTTCCAGAGTTATCAGTATGAGAAAAAAAGTTATACTGTGACATGTTTTGTGAATGAGTTTTTGCTATCTTTGCAATATCATTTGAAAAAGAAAAATATGGTTTTTGCAGATAAGCTCTCATAGAGTTTAAATGCATAAACATAAGTTTTTCAAATGATGAAAGAATATCTTGTTCAGAGCTTTTATCGAAAGTCAAGGAATGTTTTTTTAACAAAAACTCATCCCACAAACTTTTTTTTACCATAAAAATCCCGCATACAACATTAGGTTTTACAATCCTATCATAAATGATAAAAAGGTAGTATGAGTTATTAATAACTGAAACATCATATAGCGATTTTAGACCATCATCAAAATATGTAGTTGTGGTGTTACCATCTATAATTACAAACTTATTTATAAAAGAAAGTCCGGATTTTTTTACAGCGTCAGCTGCAGAGCCAATTTTGATACCAAAAACTGAATTAATCCACTTTGAATTTGTGTAGTAAAACACAAGTTTATCTTTTTCAAAACCTGCTATGAAAAAATCAGAAGGATTTTCTGACACATAAAATGGAAAGTTAAAAGGGCTTTTTAAATTTAACTTTTTAACATCTTTATATATTTTGTCAAAATATGCTTTTGAACAAAACATATAAATTTTTTTATTCTTTTGACTTAAAGCAAAAACCTTGCTGCTGTGAGTAGAAAATGAAAGGTTTACTATAAAAGCTGCAAGTATAAATAAAGAGAGCCACCGCAAAAGGAAAAACCTTTTATTTGTCATTTTTATCAAACACCCCCGAAAATAAAAAGATATTTTAATAATACCACATGAAAAGGAGCATCTCAATGAAAATTTTAAGGTTTTAACAACAATTTAACACATTTAAAACTATTTTTTAACACAGATAAAGTAAAATTCTAAGCAGAAAAGAGTAAAGGGAGGTTAGCAAAAAAGATGAAATTTATAAAAGAAAGCTTCAACAGATTGTCAAAGAGGTCTTTAAAGACTCGAATTATGTCATGGTTTATAATAATTTCTCTGATACCTATTGTAACATTTCTCATATTTTCCTTATCGCTTATTCAAAAAGATGCAAAAAAGGAGATGCTAACAAGATTAGAAAGTGCAAAAAAGGTTGCATTGCAAGAGATAAATCGGCTTTGCAAACTGTCACAAGACTACAGTATATTAATATCAAGCAATCCCCAGTTGAGAGAAGCTGTTGCCAGAAAAGATCATCTTAAAGTTGTTCAGATAATTTCGCCTCTTGCAAGTGAGCTTTCGATAGATCAGATTATTGTAACAGACGAAAAAGGGATAGTTATTGGTCGAAGCGATGTGCTTTCTAATTTTGGGGAAGATATGAAAGAAGACTTTTTAGTAAAATGCGGGCTTGCACGATTAAAATACACATCTGTCACAAGTGAAAATGCTACAGTGTATATAAAATCTGTTTCTGACATAGTTACACAGATGTCAGCAAACAATATGAGAGTTATTGGTACAATAATTGTTGCTTATAAACTAAATGAGAAATTTGTCAATAACCTATCGCAGCTTACTAAAATGGATATTGCAGTATTTTCACAGGATTTTAAAAAAACAATTTCGTCTTCAAAAAGTCAACAAATACTGGACAGAGATAAACTAAAAACGATACTATCTGGTCAATACGAATATATGCTGTCTGGCACACCGAAAGGTGATTATCATTATGTGTTATTGCCAATCAGAAGATCTGAGAAAATGACACCAGCTGGAGTTTTAGCAATAATTAGCAAAAATTTGGTTGCATCTAATTTTATAAAAGCGTCTATGTTGTTTTCAGTCCTGCTTTTACTTGGGACATTCATACTTGTTGTCGTGGTAAGCCTTTTTGTATCAAACAGGATAACAAAACCTATCATGGAACTTGCAGAAAGTGCCAAGAAGGTTTCAAAAGGTAGCTTTGATATTCAGTTAAGTGTGAATGAAAACACAAGCAATGAGATTTTACTTTTGACAACCGAATTTATGAAAATGGTAAAAAATGTTAACACATATGCCACAAATATTGAACAGACGCTAAGCACAACCCAGCAATACATTGATAAATTAAACAAAATAGCTTCAGATTCAGCAAGGACAAGTCAAATTACAGGTGAGCAGATAAAAGAGATAATAGCACTTGCAGAAAATCAAAAGATGGTATTTGAGCAAACAACACATATGATTTCTGAACTTGAAAATCAGATTCAAAAGATGTTTGACATTTTTAAGATGATACAGAATGAAGTTTCAACAGTGTATACTACCACTTTGAAAGAACAAGAGGCTATAAAGATGCTTATAAATCAAATGTACAGTGTAAATTCAGCCATCAAGGAAGTTGAAAAAGATTTAAAAAATGCAATAAATGATTTTAAAGAAATTGCAAGAACTTCTCAAAACATTTCAGGTCTTGCTGAGAAGATAAAAATAATTGCTCTTAATGCATCAATCGAAGCAGCTAAAAGAGACATTCCTGCCTTTGAAGTAATAGCATCAGAGATTACAAGACTGTCACAGTCAGCAAACGAACTTGCAAAAAGGTCTTTAGAAAGTATTGAAACAGGGCTTTGTGCATTTGACAAAACAAGCCGAAAACTTGAAAATGTTCTTGGTATTGTAAAGGAAGGTGTAAAGGTTGCAAAACAATCGGCAGAATCACTTTCAAGAATTGAGACAACAAATCAGCAGATAAAAACAAAAATAGAAAATGTAATAGACAAGGTAACAAGTCAACAGGAAAAGATTTTTACAATAAACAATGTGCTCAAAGTCCAGACACAAAATGTTTCGCAATACTTTAAAACTCTCGTGTCTATAAGGGATATCTTCCAAAATCAGAAGAAAGCTGTTGATAAGTTAATTGATCAGTTCTCAGATGTACATCAAGAAATTGTGAAGCTTGCCTCAATAACAATGGGTCCGGGAAAAAATTAGAAAAATTTTTTAAAAGAAAGGGTCAAGAATGGGGATGTCCAAAATTTTCACACGAAAAATAATACTGAATTCAAAAGCGCAGGCAGTCTGTACTGTCTGGGCTTTTTTGTTATAATATAATTATATTGCTTATTTTTCTTCAGTAGATAAAGGTTATAAAGAAGGTGTATATCAAAGTGGCTATGTTCAATCCATTTGTAAGTGATTTTAACAAACTCAGAAGATTTTCAAGGATAGTTTATCTTTATGGATGTTATTCAAGAGAGGATGCAGAAAACTTTAACATAGCTAAAAGAACGTTTGATGACGAACTTAGAAGAATGAGAATATTTTTAGGAGAAGACAAGTACTTATCTTCTGAAAGAGAAGGGAAAAAAACACTGCCCTGTATTGTTGAAGATTTTTTCAGAGAAGTGGAAAACCCACTTGTAAACTTATATTTTTCAAAAACATCAACAGCTCTAAAGACAACCCTGTTTTTCTTGACACTGCAGATATTTAATTTAGAAAAAGAAAGAGGAGTTTTACTTGCACAGCTGCTTGACAGAATTTCTGAAGTGCTTGAATGTGAAGTAGCTGATTCAGAGATTGAATCCAGCTTAAAAAGAATTTTAAAACAGATGGAAAAGCTAAGTATAATCAGATATTTAAAATCTGAAAGGAAATATGTTTTATGCTCATGTGTGAAAGATGTCTTCAAAGATTTTTCTATAGATGAGATAAAAGACATATACATATCAGTTTTATTTTTTATAAACTCACATGTTCCGAGTGTACCTGGCTGGTACTTAAAAGAAAGTTTAGAAAAATACCTTTTAGAACTTGGTGAAAGAGAATTTGTAGAGGATGTAGCAAGAATGTTCTGGTTTACTTACGTTCCACATCACCATGTCCTTGAAGAAAATCTTGTATGGCAATTTTTAGAGGCAGCACAGACAAACAAAAAGATTAAAGTATTGTACTGTCCAAGAAATAAAAAACAGAAGATTGAATTTGTTTGTATACCTGCAAGAATAGTGTATGATGTAAAGCTTGGAAGGTTCTACTTTTTAGTTTTAAAAGAAGAAGAGATATCGGCTCTGCCATCATGGCGAACAGAAAAGATAGAGATTCTATCTGAAGGGTTTGACCCTCAGCAAATTGAGGAAGTTTCAAATGTTATAGAAAAATGTTTTTTTGTATCTATTCCGGAAAGAGAAGATAAATTTCAGAAGATAAAAATCAGGTTTAAAAGTCCGCAGGATTCTTCATACAACTTTGTACTTGCGCGTGTTAAAAGAGAACTTAGAAATGCAAAAATAACAAAGGCAGATAACCAGTTTTTTGAAGTGGAATATGAGATTTCAAACATAAAAGAAATCAAAGGATGGCTTAGAAGTTTTGGCGACAGAGCAGTAATAATTGGAGATTCTGAAGTTTCAAGACAGCTTAAAGAAGAAATGATAAATGAGTGGAAGGAGATTTTGAAAAACTATGGAAGTCTTTCTTGAACTAAAGAGTACTTTTTACAAGGCTTTAGAAGAGATTATAAATATAGCTTATAAAAAAGGGGAAATATCCCAAAAAGAAATATATGATATACTCACAAAACACAACTGTAATTTTCCTGAACTTGAAAAAAGGTTGTTTGCTAAAAATAAGCGGTATCAAAAAAATATCTATGTACTAAAAAAGCAAGATGAGAAGGTGTATAGTCTTAGAATAAACTCTGATATTTTGCCATATGTCACAAACCTTGAGATAATGTGGCTCAAATTTATTATGTCAAGCAGATATGCAAGCCTTTTTTTAGAAGAAAATACAATAAAGAAGATAGAAAGACTAAAAAGTACTATGCCGCAGATTGATTCAAATATAATTGTGCCCAAGAACTATTCAAAGATTTTGAGCAGAGAAGATATAAAAGAATTATCACCAAAGATAAAGATGATTATAAAGAGCATTCTTGAGAAAAAACTATTGATATATACATATAAAACTAGACATGGGATTATTTTTAAAGAAGTCAAAGGTATTCCTGTTAAGATACAATATTCACTTAAGGATGATATGTTCTATGTCATATTTTACTCTGTTGAACAAAAAAACTTTTCGAAGTGTATAATTCAAAATCTTGAGGGCATCAGATATGACAGTGACAATTTTGATAGAGAAAAGATTTTAAAAGAGTATGAAGAATATTTAAAAAACTCAAGGGCAAAAGAACCTATAGTTTTAGAAGTTGAAAATACCAGAAATGCTCTGGAAAAGTCATTTTGCATTTTTTCAGCCTTTGAAAAAAGTGCGCGATTTTTGAAAGAAAAAAACAAACATGAGATAAAAATCTTTTATTATAACTTTGAAGAGGCAGAGATAATATCAAGGATACTATATTTAGGCAAAAATGTTGTTGTAACACACCCGGAGCATATCAGAGAACATATAGTAGCAAGAGTCAAAAATGTACTCAAGATATATACTGAAAATGATTTGGTTTAAATTTACTTTAAAATGGGTATATAATCTGTTAGAATTAAGTCTATATTCTTTCATGCAAGAAGGAAGATAGCTTATGAAAAATAAAAAATATTTCCTTTTTATATTTACAGTTTTGTGGTTATTGGTTTTTATATCCCCTGTATATGCCGGCAAAACTGTTGTGAAATTGGAAGTAGACAAGAACTATCCACCTTTTTCGTATACCTCAGATGGACGTATATATGGATTTTCAATTGACCTTGCTAACATTTTGTTTGAGCCAGACAAATTTGACGTAAAACTTTCGAGCGACGAATGGCACAGAGTTTACGAAAAGCTTGTTAAAGGGCAAGTCGATGTGGTAGTTCCTGTTGCTGTGTTGGAGGAAAGAAAAGATTATATATATTATTCAAAACCAATCTTGACACGACATGTAGGACTTTATACAAAGAAAGGTTTTTCAAAAAATGTTTCACTTGAAAATCTAAAAAAATTAAAAATAGGTGTTTTAAAGTCAGATTATACAGAAGATATTTTGAAAGAAAAGTTAAATGTAAAGATATACAATACATATCCGACAGTGGAAGATCTTATTTTTGCACTTGCAAATGGTAAAATTGAGGCTGCTTTAATGGCTCAAGAAATAGCCAATTATTTCATTATAAAGAATAATCTCTCAGATATCTTGGAAATAAAGATAAAGAATATATACACAACCCAAAGTGCATTTGGTATAAGTAAAAAACGACCAGAGCTTGTTTCATATATCGATAAGAGATTGAATTATCTTGAAAACAAAGGAATATTTGACGAGCTTTATTTTAACTACTTTTCTACCTATTCACCTGAGTACTATGAGAGAAAAAACAGAGAGACAATATTCTCTTTCCTGTTTATTCTGGCAATTATATTCTTTGCTGTATCAATAACAGTATTGGTCATGATAAAGATAAATAAAAGACTTGAGCATGGAAAAAGAGCTTACGAAATTTATGCCCAGCTTTTGGCTGACAATGCGAACGCAATTGTTTTGACGCTAAATTTAAAAGGAGAGATAATTTACTTTAACAATTTTGCCCAGCAGCTAACGGGGTACAAAAGTGAAGAGGTCGTGGGCAAAAAATGGGTAGATATTTTTATACCGTCCCACAAGCGCGAGTATATGGAAAATCTTTTTAAGAAAATAGCCGAGGAGAAGATTTTAAATAACCATGAGAATGAGATTATAACAAAAGATGGCGAAATAAAGTGGATTTTATGGAACAATGCTCTTATCGAAAGTCCGTATTTGAATGAACCGTTGATTATTTCAACAGGGCTTGATATAACACAGATAAAAAAGACACAGCGGCTTTTAGAAGAAAGCTATGAAGAGATTGAACAGACAAATGAAGAGTTAATAAGCGCTTTGGAAACATTAAATAAAAATTCAATAGTGCTTCAGGAAGAGAAAGAAAAGTATAAATTCCTGGTTGAGAATGTATCTGACCTTATCTTTGAATTGGATATAAATCAAAAGAAGATAGAACTTTATGGTAAGCTGAAAGACTCTTTTGACGTTGATATAATTTGCTCAACAAAAAGTTTACTTGTATGGCTTGAATATCTTCATGAGGATGACAGGGGAAAGGTTTTTAGAAAATTTCAGGATGCTATATTTTTAGGCGATGAGGATGTTGAACTGGATTTTCGTGTAAAAGACAAATGTGGCAGATGGCGCTGGCTTTCGATTCGTGCACATATAAATTATGATGAGCAAAAAAATCCTGAAAAAATTGTTGCAGTATGTGTTGACTGGACAGCAAAAAAAGAGTATGAAGACAGAATAGAGCATATTGCCTACTATGATACGCTGACTGGTCTTCCGAACAGAAAGCTTTTTGAAGAAATTTTAGAAGACTGGCTCAAAAAAACCGAGACTGAGAAGAGCACAGGTGCTGTTGTTCTCATAGATATTGACAATTTTAAGGACATAAATGATATTTACGGTCATGAAGCAGGAGATGAGTATCTGAAAGCTATAGGTGAAAAGGTTTTAGAATATCTTAAGAAGTTAGAGGTTAAAACATTTTTTGCAAGAGTTGGCGGTGACGAATTTGCAGTAATTTTGCACGGTCTTGCTAAAAAAGAGCAGGTAATTGAGTTTTGTGCTCAGCTTCTTAAGATCTTTGAAAGCGAGATTTATATTGAAAGTATAGACAGACATCTTTTTACTTCAGCATCAATGGGAGTATCATTTTATCCAGATGACGGTAAAAACGTCAAAGAAATATTTAGAAATGTTGATATGGCATTATCTTCTGCAAAAGACAATGGCAAGAACGACTTTCAGATTTTTATGCCTTTCATACTTATGAAGAATCTTAAAAAAATTGGAATTGAAAAAAATCTCAAAAAAGCCATTGAAGAAGACCAGTTTGAACTTTATTACCAGCCGGTTATAAACTTAAAAGACATGGAGATTCATTCTGTTGAAGCACTTTTGAGATGGAACTTGCCAGGAAAAGGTATGGTATCACCGCTTGAATTTATTCCTGTTGCAGAAGAGAGCGGACTTATAGTAAAGATAGGTGAAATGGTTATAGAAAAAGCTTTTTCAGACCTTAAAAATTGGGAGAGAAAAGGAATTGACTATCTACATATGGCTATAAACCTCTCAGTTCGACAATTTAAAACAAAGTTTTTTATAGATGTTGTTAAAAAGCTCATTGAACGATATAGTGTTGACCCGCAAAAGATTTCATTTGAAATAACAGAGACAGGTGCTGTTGAAAACTTTGATGTATCACTCAAAATATTGAGTTTTCTCTGTCAGATGGGGATAAAGTTTATGATAGATGATTTTGGAACGGGATATTCGTCATTGATTTATTTGAGAAGACTTCCTATTGGTGGCGTGAAAATAGACAAGAGTTTTATTTCGGAGATTGAGAGTTCAAAAGAGAGTAGAGCAATTGTTGAAGGCATTGTTTTGATGGCACACAAGATTGATCTTAAAGTTGTGGCAGAAGGTGTTGAGACTAAAAAAGAGCTTGAGGTTTTAAAGGAAGTAGGATGTGACTTTGCACAAGGGTATCTGTTTTCAAAACCCCTGCCAAAAACCGAAGTTGAAAAGCTTTTATTGGCAAAAAAGATTACTGTGTAAATTTAGTTTCGAGAGAGGCTACCGACAAGGTAGTTTTTTTTTTCGCAAAAAATTTGACTTTATTAAATTCCCATGGTGGGTATATAAAATATGTATAGGTGTGACATATAACTTTAAACAAAAGCAAAAAGCTTTTTTGAAAAGAGGGGATTTATCAAGTGGGGTTTATGGTATTTGATGTGAAAGAGTTTGTAGATATTCTTCTTAAAAATGTTGATATGCCTGATGTTATTAAAAAGGTTGAGGTCAACAAAAACGAGGTAACAGTAAAGGTAAAACCCGCTGCCATTTTGCCCGAAATATCTTTAAAGTTTACCATAACATCAGTACAAAATGGATTTTCAATACTTTTTGATCCTTCTAAAAGTCTAATTATATATGGTTTTTTGTTCGGAAAGCTGAAAGAAGAAAAGATTGAAGGCATACAACTTTTTAAAGACAGACTAGAAATACATCCACAGAAGCTTTTAACTGGCAATTTAAAAGGAGTAAAGATAAATAAGGTTGAGGTAAACAATGATGGCAAAATTGAAATAAATTTTTGTTGTGATTAAGAGTGAATGCATAAAACAAATGGGCTGCCGTATTTAAAAATTAAGAGTAATGCAGCAGCCCATTTGCCTTTTTTATTTTATCTTGACTTTACAATAAACTTGATAGCTGTTTTCTTTTCACCATCGATGATGATATCTGCAAATGCCGGAATTACATAAAGGTCAATTCCGTTTGGAGCAACCTTTCCACGAGCAATAGCAATAGCTTTTACAGCTTGATTTACAGCAGATGCACCAACAGCTTGAAGTTCTGCTTCACCCTGTTCTTTTACAATTGCAGCAAGTGCGTTTGCAACCTTCTGAGGCATTGATGTAGCAGCAACTTTTAAAACTTCCATACAAACACCCCTCCATATTGATTTTAGATTTGTAACAAAGAAAAACTTCAAAAAGTATACTAATACAATATAAATTTTAGTGGAAAAAAGTATAATTTTGCAAGAGTCAAAGTTGAATAAAATTTAAATTTAGCGTTTGTAATTTTGAATAAGTTAGGCTAAAATAAAATTCAAATAAGAATTTTTTAGAAAAATGTTCAAGGGGGTTTTCGAACATTTTAACATTTTCAGAATTTTTAAATACAATTGTTCAAGAAAACAAATGGATATACACACATGAACTTTTAGAAAAGATAAAAGTACCTCTGCCTTCTCAAAATCAGCTCAAAAGCTTTGAGGTTGCAAATTCATTCTACAAGGAATTTTTGCACGTTGTATATGCTCAAGATGTGCTTTGCATGCTAAATTCCATGAAAATCTGGGCAGCAAACAACAATTTAGAAGTATTTGCGCTTCTCACAACCGATATGATTCCGATAGTATGGCTTGGCGAGGGCTACTATGGCATTATTGCAAAATATAAAGAAAAGATGATAATTCCATGTGCTTTGTATCAGCAATTTGAAGATCTTTATATAAACTTTCCAATGTCTGACTTTGTACCATTTGATATATGCGATGCATACAGAAAACTTTTAGAAAACGAAGATAATGTTGCAATGAATATTGTCTATGCAAGAAGCATTGATGAGCTGAAAAGAGAGTTCAAAAAGAATTTCAAGGAGTTTGAGATAGTATTCAAAGGACCTGATTATTACGATTTATATGTAAGTCCTATTGAAAAAAAACACATTGTTGCACCCCTGAAGGAGATTTTAAAAGACTTTTTCCAGAACCAGATAATATATTTCTCACAGCTTTTGTCTTTTCAAGAAAATTTGAACAAGAAATAGAATTGTTATAGACCTAAAAGGAGAGGATAGAAAATTAGGAAGGTAACAGTTACATTTTATTCTCAGCAGGTGCTCAACTTGTTCAAGTGCATGTTTGATGATGTTGAAATTGGCATATTTTCTCAGATGTCACCTGTGTTTGAGATATTTATTGACAAAATTGTTCAAACTTTAAAATCCATGAATTTGAATGTCCAAAAGGACATAGTAGATGATATAATAATAGAAATAAAAGAGTTTAAAGTAAACTATGCACACTCTTCAAAAGATGTCACAGAGGCTTTAAGCGAGCTTATTTTACTTTCTCAAAGAGAGTTTTTGGAGTGCAAAATAAAGTGCAATGTGTTTTTGAAAAGCAAAATTGGTACGAGCTTGACAGCAAGAAACGTAGAAGTTTTGTATTCACCAATTGAAGAGGAAGAGGACGAGACTGCAAAGCTTTTGCGAGATTATCTTCTTGACATTCAGCCACTGAAAAGTATGACAGAAAAAGATGTAGAGTTTGTTAAAAAAGCTATTGAGACTATTTTTGAGTGAAAAATCTGTGTTCAAAACTTTTATAAAGTGGTATAAATATTATGAAAGCTTATTTTTTGAAAAAGAGGCTGGTATTGTTATGAAAAATAAAGATTATAAAAACAAAAATTTAATAAAGTCATCTGAAGGACAAACAGTTCTTGACTTTGTTGAAAAGAAGCTTTCAGAAAACGCGGCAATAAGAGAGCTCATGAAAGATGAATATATAAACTTTGGCGGGATAAGAGACTTTTTGTACTATAAATTCTGCCCGCTGTACTTTGGTCTGTGCCCGCACAAAAAGAGCAAAAAGGATGAAGCTTGTGATGCCAATTTATGCTGGCTTGAAAAGCTTTCAGATGTACACACATCTTCAGAAGTAAGCGACCATCAATTTTTCCACAACCTTGTAAAAGCCACTGTGCAGCCAAGCATCTGTCCTGAGTGTGGGGGAGATGAACTTGAGCTCAAGTGGCAGGACGAAGGTTACCTTGCAAAGCTTGGGCTTATAAACTTTGCAGATGTGGCGTACTTAGAGTGCAAGAGTTGCAAAAAAAGATTCATAACCAGTGCGGACAGGATGGCGGTTGAGTTTTTGCTAAAAGTATTTCTTGCAAAGCCAAGCAAAAGATCGCCTGTCAAAGCCGGGCAGACAGTTGTTCTTGCGCTTGATAAAATAGGGCTTGAAATTTTCATTGAACATCTCGAGAAGGAAAAAGATGTCAAGACTATATGGAAAATGCTTGACCCATTTTCAATATCAGACCAGATAGGTGAGCTTGACCTGAACATTGCTGTTGCCGATTTTTTGTGTGAGTACTACAACATAGAATATGAAGATAAAATTGAAACAGGTAATTTATTTGAAGAGTTCGAGGATGAAGATGAAAACAGCTCGGAAAAGTTTGATATCTCAGACTTGTTTGATGATTTTGATGAAAAGTAATTAAAGTTAAAAAAGCTACAGCTAAACAAACGGCTGTAGCTTTTTTTAATTTCATACTCGATAATTAAAGTAAAAAAAGAGGATGTTTTCTACCCATTTTAAGCTTGCAAACGTTCTTTTATACCAAGCTTTTCTTTTAAGGCTTGTTGCAGGACTTGAGAAAAATTAATATGAGCTTCTTCAGCAGCTTTATTTAACCACCTTGGGAGTGTCACAGTCTTGTTTACGCTTTTGTTTGCCATTTCTTCTCTGACAGGCGGCATATAAACGATAATTGGAACAATAAAAGCACCTTTAGGGACATCTAACTTTTCAGGTGGAGTAGGTTCTGGTATTTCTTCGTTATCTTCTTCTAAACCATATAGATGCAATTCTAAAGCTTCTTTAGCCATGTATAAAGCTTCTTCAAAAGTTTTGCCTTCTGTTATACAACCAGGCAAATCGGGGAAAGTGACACAATACCCACCATTTTCACCCGGTTCAAAAATAGCAGGAAAAATATATTTATCTGCCATTGTCTAACCTCCTTTTAGTATTATTGTTATTATTAGCATCTATTCACTTCAAACACCAACCATTTTGCAAACAGCTATTAAAGTCTACCTCTAAATTGTATACTTCTATTTTAATATCTTAAGCAGCAGGTTTTTATTTTAATCCAGCTTGCTTAAGAATACTATTTAATGTTTTTGGGTCAAGTTCCTTGTTGTGATATGGGACTGTTACTAAACCTTTTTTAATAGGGTGTTTAAACTGTTTGTGAGAGCCTTTCTGTCGAACTTCATACCAGCCATCTTTTTTAAGTATTTTTATTAGTTCTTTGGGTTTCAAATTCACCTCCTCCTTACAGTTATATTGTAACACGTGTTAATTACACATGTCAACAAATTTTAATAAAATTCCGTGAAAAGTTTTTTCACTTTATATGGATGATAGCAGTGTGTTGATATGCTGCCTTGCGCACTGCAGGTGACAGGGCTTAGAAAGACAATAAAAAAGCTTTGCAATAGCAGGGCTTTTTTGTTATATGGGGACATAATGTGCTAAAAATTTCCTTTTGCTGTCGACCCCCAGGGGTTTTTGGGGGATTGCAGGTCGACAGCAATTGGAAAATACAAAATTCAAAAAATCTTTGATTTACCAGGTACAAAATCTAAAATACCAAAAAACAACATGACATAAAAGGTATATAAAGTAAAGATATCCTGGCGGTTAATAAAAATATGTAAAATCGCAAATTTTTTGAGCTTTGTAACTAAGTAAAGTGTGATATTATAAAAAAGGAATTTGAATTTAGCAAAAATCTGAAAAAGGAAGTGACAACATTGAACAAAATGTTTTTAATTTTCAATCACCAGCTTTCTCAAGAGCAAGAAAAAGAGGCAAGAGAAGTTTTACAGGTTGAAGAAATTGTAAGTCTTCCGCTAAAGCTTCAGGAGTTTTGGAGCAACATTCCACCAGATGTAGAGCTGAGGGAAGAAATGTTTAAAGAAATAACAGATTTTTTACTTCAAAATAAAGGTGAACAGGAGAACTTTTGCCTTGTTCAAGGAGATTTTGGAGCAACAGTTTACCTTGTGAGCTGGTGTTTTAAAAATGGATTTGTGCCAATTTACGCAACAACAAAAAGGGTGGCAAAAGAAATTGTAAAACCTGATGGTTCTGTGGAACTTCTCAAGGTTTTCAAACATGAGAGGTTTAGAAGATACATTCTGTGCAGGTAAAAAGAGGCTGATTTAACATGCACACAAATTTGCACTGAATTTTGCTATTTACTCCTTGGATTAAAAATAAGCGAAATTACATACCCGAAAAACACTGCAGCAGAGATGCCACCAGCTGTTCTTGAAACGCCACCTGTGAACGCTCCAACAAGGCCAACTCTAGATACCTCTTCGATAGCACCTTTTGCCAAAGAATATCCAAAGCCGGGCAGGGGCACTGTTGCTCCCGCCCCGGCAAACTCAACTAGCTTTTGATATATTCCAAGGCCTTGCAAAATTGCCCCGAGCGTTACAAACAAAACAAGCACTCTTGCAGATGTCAGCTTTGTTTTGTCAATGAGAATTTGTCCGACAACACAGATAAGCCCGCCAACCAAAAAAGCTCTCAAATACTCCATTTTTCTATCGCTCCTTTATGCAAAATCTTAAACTCAAACATAATTTTACTACACCATTTCAATGGCAAGGGCATGGGCAATCACAGGGATGCTCTCACCAAGCAAAGCAGTTGATTGAGACATCAAAGCACCTGTTGGTACAATCAAAATCCTCTCAAATGTGCGCTCACGCAAAAGTTTATAAAGATACCCGCCGAATACACAGGCAGAGGCAGCACATCCACTTGCACCGGCACCTGTATTTTGAGTCTCTGGGTCGAACATCAAAATTCCACAGTCAAAAAGCTCAGAAGAAAATCTTATCCCTTCCTTTTTGAAAAGCTCATCGAGAAGCTTTCTTCCAACATACCCCAAATCACCTGTGATTATCATATCATAGTATTCAAAACTTCTCTTTGTGTCAGAAAAGTGCCTCATTATAGTGTCAAACGCAGCGGGAGCCATTGCAGCTCCCATGTTGTTCGGGTCTTTTATCCCAAAATCAAGTATCCTGCCAACTGTAAAGTGTGTGATTTTGGGGCTTTGGAGGCTATCTTCGGGCTTTATCAAAAAGGCGGCAGCTCCCGTTACAGTCCACTGGGATGTTGGAGGTCTCTGTGTGCCAAGCTCTAAGGGGTATCTGAACTGTTTTTCGGCAGAGCAAAAGTGAGAGGATGTTGCGGCAATTACATTTTTTGCAAAGCCACCATCTACAAATATTGAAGCAAGTCCAACGCTCAAGGCAAAGGTAGAACATGCGCCGTATATGCCAATGAAAGGAATATCCAAATCTCTTGCAGCAAAGTGTGAGCTTGACAGCTGGTTTAAAAGGTCACCGCTTAAGATAAGGTCTATGTTATCAGGCTTTTCCCCTGCTCTTTGCACAAGCTTTGTAATTGCAATATTCAAAAGCTTTCCTTCTGCAAGTTCCCAAGACTTTTGTCCTGCATACTCATCTTCAATGACCATGTCAAAATATATTGAAAGAGGTCCCTGTCCCTCTTTTTTCCCAACAACTGTAAAACAGTCGGAGATAGTCACATTTGATTCAAATCTGTATGTTGACCTTCCCAGCTTCATTGTGATGGTAACCTCACTTTCATATCCCAGGAAATACTTTAACAAGGTAGTACAAAAGCCCTACCAGTATGGATGTGGAAATTCCATATACAAGAACAGGTCCTGCTATCAAAAACATCTTGCTTCCCACGCCGAACACAAACCCTTCTTTTTTGTACTCAATAGCAGGAGAGACAATAGAGTTTGCAAAACCAGTGATTGGGACAATAGAACCTGCTCCGGCAAAAGTACCAATTTTATCATACACTCCAAGGCCTGTCAGAAAAGCTCCAAGAAAAATCATGGTTATGGATGTCAGAACTTGAGCCTCATCATTTGGGAAAAAGCTGCTGTAGAGGTTCAAAAACGCCTGACCCACATCGCAGATAGCCCCGCCAACTAAGAATGCCAAGATGCAGTTTTTGAAAGAGTTTGTCTTTGGCTCGTTTGCCTTTACAAGTGCCTGGTATTCACAGGCTTTCTTATCTTTGATGTTCACTTTGCAAAGCACCCCCCGCAAACAAAACCTCAAGATGATATTATTTTAAATTTTTTTGAGATTTATTCACAACCAAGCGAGATTTGAAATAGTCTGATTGAAATTTGGTTTAAAATATCAATCAGATTTTACAAACAAACATTCGAATAATTTTTGAAAACACTACTGTAATGGGTTTAAAATAAAGGCAGAAAGGAGGTGAGGCGAAGATGGCAGCAAAACCACTTGTAGGCTTGCTGCAGCTTAAACTTGAAAACGGCACGACATCCACTGGCAAAATAAGGTTCAAGACACTCTCTTTTGATATCAAGCCAGATGCCCAAGATATGGATGTGTATCAAGTTGGCCAGGCAATTGCAAGCCTTCAGTCAAAGCCGCTGTACACAATTATAAGAAGCAACAACTTTGAGCTTTTATACTAATTGACGTTTCAAGCTTTTGAGAGCTCAAAAAAATAGCAGAAAGGAGGTGAAAGTAAAAATGCTCACACTGGTTTTGACATTTAGGCTTCAAAACGGCAAGACATTCAGACTTTCCATTCCAGAACCAAAACCAAACCTTACTGCTGCCGAGGTTGACAGTGTGATGAATTTGATTGTGCAAAAGAACATATTTGTAACATCAAGCCCAATTGTTGAAAAAGTTTCAGCAAGAATTGTTGACAGAGAGGTAAACACTTTAATCGGAAAATAAAAAAACTTTCAAAAAAAGCGTGCCGACCTGACCTTTTGAACTTTGGCAGGTCGGCATGTTTTTAAAAAACTTTTAAATGTACATAACAAACTCAAACTGGGAGGTGAAAAATATGCAGGATTTGATTGCCAATATTGCCAACATAGGCTTTCCAATTGTGCTTTGCATTTATCTTCTCACAAGGTTTGAAAGCAAGATAGACAAGCTCTCTGACAGCATTGATAAGCTCTCTGAAAAGATACTACAGATGAAAAACAATTGACATGCAAAAGAGTGTTCGGTATAATAGAAGTGTGCTTTTAAAAATATGGAAAATAAAGCCTTTTTCAGGATGGTGATATTTATTATGAACAGTATTCCAAAAGATATTATATATTTTGTACCACACTACACAGAAAATGGTGATAGTGTGCTAATTCTTTTTTTAAGTGGCGAAAAGAAGGTTGTGCCAATGTCAATTCGAAGTTTTTCTAAAAAGCTATATTCACTTTATGCAATAGACTGTCAGGCAATCAAAAAACTTATCTCACAGCGAATTGGTCAGAAAAATCTTCTTCCCATTGTTCTTCCGGATGCCACCTTTATTCCTGTAAAAACAAGAAAAGCAATTGTTAAAACAGACCCCATCTTTGGTTATGTTAACATAAGTCAGATATTCAAAATTGACGATAAAGGCGAGGGCTTTGAGATGCTTTTGCGATGCGGTGCAGTTTTAAGCTGTCTTGGTTCTGCAAAGTATTTCAAAAAAAGAATTACTCTTGCTTCTGTTATAACAGATTATTTGCAAGGAGTATGGTCACAGGGTGCGCTTAAAATAAAAGAAGAGTGTGAGCTTGTGAATGTGTTTGGATTGGAGTAAAATAATGTAGCAGGTAAATTGCAATTTTTGAAGGAGAAGCAATGAAAATATGCAGCAAAACATTCAAGGTATGGTTAGCGATATAATCTACAGGAATTTGGAAAATAGCTATACGGTGTTTGAGATAATCTGCGACGATGAGGTGTTCACAGCAGTAGGGATAGTTCCAGACATTGCTATCGGTGAAAAGGTGAGCGTATACGGTGAGTTTTATGTTCATCCTGTTTACGGTCAGCAGCTGAAAGTAAGCTACCTTGAGAAACTTCTGCCGCAGACAAAGGATGAGATATATCTTTATCTTTCCTCTGGAGTAATAAAAGGTATCGGGCAGAAGACTGCAAAGAAGATTGTTGATACCTTTGGAGATGACACTGCAAGAGTTTTGCAGGAAGAGCCTGAAAAGCTTCTTAGTATTCGCGGCATGACACCCGAAAAGGTTGAGCGAATAAGGAATATGTTTGCATTCCAAAAATTTTTGAAAGATATCATGTCAATCTTTTCCCAGTACGGGCTTTCACAGAACCATGCAATGAGACTTTTTAAACTTTATGGATTTTCTGCTCTGTCGCTTTTACAGGAAAATCCATATTTTCTTTTAGAAGTGTTCCCAGAGCTTGACTTTAAAAAGGTTGACAGGCTTGCACTTGACATGGGAGTTATGCCAGATGACGGAAGAAGAATATCTGCCAAGATACTTAATCTTTTGACACTGGCAGCAAATAGTGAAGGGCATACCTGCCTGCCAGAAAATAGGCTCAAACAGGTTTGTTCAAAAACTCTTGACCTTCCAGTGGAAAAAATAGAAGATGCGCTTGAAGTTTTAGCTCAAGAAAGAAGAATTGTAAAAGATGAAGTTGAATCTCAAAAGATGGTGTTTTTGTACGGTTACTATGAGTGTGAAAAGTATATAGCAGATAAAATCCTGTCAATGCTAAAAGAATATGATGACATTGCTGATATAGATGAAAAGATCTCTCAGTTTGAAGCAAAAAACGGTATTGCATTTTCGCCAAATCAAAAGAAAGCCATCAAGATGGCACTGACTCAAGGCGTTAGCATTATCACAGGAGGTCCTGGTACAGGAAAGACAACAATAATAAAATGCATTATTCAAATTTTCGAGGGTGAAGGCAAAAAGGTTTTTCTTTGTGCACCAACAGGAAGAGCTGCAAAGAGGATGCAGGCAGCCTGCGAAAGAGAATCAAAAACAATCCACAGACTTTTGGAAATGACAGTTTTAGACACACATGTTATTTTCCAAAAAGGACCAAATAATCCCTTAAAATGCGATGCTATAGTGGTGGATGAAATGAGCATGGTAGACAGTTTCCTGATGAACTATCTTCTTGCTGCAACAAAACCGACAACAAGAATTGTGCTTGTTGGAGACAAAGACCAGCTTCCATCTGTTGGTGCAGGGAATGTCTTAAAAGACCTTATAAAAAGCGAAATTGTACCTTGCACCACTTTGACAGAGGTGTATCGCCAGAGCGAAAATAGCTTTATAGTCCTCAATGCACACAGGATAAACAGAGGTGAGTTTCCACATCTTCAAAAGGAGAGCGATTTTTATTTTATCCAGAAAAACTCTCAGGAAGAGATTTTAAAAACTGTAATTGAACTTGTGATAAAAAAGGTTCCAAACTATCTTTCGTGCGATCCGATGACAGACATCCAGGTCCTGTGTCCTTCAAAAAAAGGGATTGTTGGGATGTACAACTTAAATCGTGTGCTGCAGCAGTACTTAAACCCACCTCATCCTTCTAAAAAAGAGTATGCTTATAAAGAAAACCTGTTCAGAGTTGGAGACAAGGTCATGCAGGTAAAAAACAACTATTCACTTGAATATGAGATTTTACAAGGAGAGGAGAAGGGCAAAGTCTCAACAGGGATATTCAATGGCGACATTGGAGTTGTCAAAGATATTGACAGGGCGCAAGGTGTGCTGGAAATCCTGTTTGACGATGAAAAGTTTGTGTATTATGACTTTTCGCTGCTTGACGATTTAGAACTTGCATATGCAATGACTGTTCACAAATCGCAAGGGTCAGAGTTCAGGTGCATAGTGATGCCTGTTGTTGAGACCTACCCCATTTTGATGACAAGAAACCTTCTTTACACTGCCGTAACACGAGCAAAAGAACTTGTTGTGTTGGTGGGTAAAAAAAGCGCGCTTGAATACATGATAGCAAACCAAAAAGAGGCTATGCGATATTCAGCACTTTGCGACTTTTTATTGCGCGGGCAAGAAAATATGCAAGTGCGAGCTTTATAATATCTGGGATTATAAACGGTGCAACACCTACGGCAAAAGCCTTTTTGAGTGTCATGTGTGCAGCCCACGAGAGATACAAAAATCCAAAGATGTAGATAATTGCAAGCCCTAAAATGAGTGCTACTGAGGCATTTGCTGCCTCATTTTTTATTGGCTTTTTTGTATTTATATAACTTGTAACAAACGCTGCAATCGGAAATGCTATCAAATACCCACCAGTGGGTCCAACAAATTTAGATAGCCCGCCGGAAAAGCCGGCAAATACAGGCACACCAACAGCCCCTAAAAGGTCATATACAAGAAGGCTCAAAAATGCATACCTTGGAGTGAGCATCAAACTTGCCAGAAAAATTGCAAAAACCTGCATCGTAAAAGGTACTGGTCCTATTTGAATCTTAATTTGAGCACAAATGGCAGTTATTGCTGCAAAAAGAGCAGATAAAATAATCATTCTTGTTTTAGTTACCATTTCAACATTTTGCGACATAATTTTTCTACCCCCAATGTAAACCATATTATTAAATCAGGTTTACAAATAGAATAGCAAAATAAGAGGCTTTTGTCAACAATTAAAATTGACCAAATTTTTAATTTTCGGCAACGCTCGATAATTTTCGGCAAAATTCTGTTAGCCTTCTTTTATTTTTGGCAAATAAATTGATATAATATGTATAATAATGTTTCTAAAATGGGTATTTAATAATGTAGCATCAATTTTAAATTTGAAAAGGAGGAAAAAAAGCTTGATTCCTTTGAGAGATACTATCCCGAGCAGGGAAAAACCTTTTATGACATGGTTTTTGATAGCGGTAAACATTCTTGTTTTTTTATACCAGGTTTCACTTCCACCTGAAGCAGCTTCTGAGTTTGTTTTAAAATATGCATTTGTTCCTGACAGTTTTTCTCATGCTCTCTCGCATGGTTTAATAGTTGCGATTGTATATTCCATATTTCCAATAATGTGTTCAATGTTCATGCATGGAAGCTGGATGCATCTTATATCTAACATGTGGTCTTTGTGGCTTTTTGGTGACAATGTTGAAGACAGGGTAGGTCATTTCAGATTTTTGATTTTTTATCTTCTGAGTGGATTCTTTGCAGCCTATACCCACTGGTTTTTTAATGCAGACTCAAATGTTCCGATTGTTGGCGCATCAGGGGCAATATCTGGTGTTATGGGTGCGTACTTTTTGATGTTCCCACTTTCAAGGATTGTTACTCTAATTCCAATAGGATTTATCCCTCTGTTTATTGAAATTCCAGCTGTGTTTTACCTTGGTTTGTGGTTTTTATCACAGGTGTCGTCCGGGATTCTTGAGCTGTTTGGACCTGTGTTTGGAAGTGGAATTGCCTGGTGGGCTCACATTGGCGGATTTGTATTTGGAGCGCTGACTGTCAACTTCTTTAAAAAGAAGTATCGCAGATATCATAATTTTTTCGATGATGAGATTTTTTACTACAGATATTATTAAGATTTAAAAAGGAGAGTGTATGACATGAGTTTTTGGGATTTGCTGATATTTTTCATCATAGCAAGTTCACTTCAGCCAGTTATGAAACAGAGAATGCTTGAATCTGCAAGACAAAAGCTTATTGCTAAAATAGAGAAAAAAAGAGGTTCAAGAGTTATTCTTCTTGTTCACAGGCAAGAGACAATGAGTTTTCTTGGTTTTCCGGTGTACCGATACATTGACATAAACGACTCAGAAGAAGTCGTAAGGGCAATAAACATGACTGACCCCTCAATTCCACTTGATATAATTCTACACACACCGGGTGGGCTTGTTTTAGCTTCGCTCCAGATAGCAAGAGCAATAAAAAGACATAAAGGGAAGGTTACGGTTCATGTTCCTCACTATGCAATGTCGGGCGGGACTCTCATTGCTCTTGCTGCAGATGAGATAGTTATGTGTGAGGATGCGGTTTTAGGTCCTGTTGATCCTCAGATTGGGGAATTTCCGGCAGTGTCTATCCTTGAGGTTGTAAAACAAAAGACATTGAATGAGGTTGATGACAAAACATTGATTTTAGCAGACATTGCAAGAAAGGCTTTAAAGCAGACAAAAGATGCTGTTTTAGAACTTCTTTCTGATAACTACCCTGAAGATGTTGCTCAAAACATAGCAAAAGAGCTTGTTGAGGGCAAATACACACATGATTTTCCAATAACATATGAAAAGGCAAAAGAACTGGGGTTAAAAGTAAGATGCGATATGGATAGAGAAATAAAACAGCTCATGTGTTTATATCCGCAACCTGTTAACAAAAAGTCTTCTGTCGATTATCTGTGGGTGCCAAGAAAATAAATCCTCAGAGATAAAAGAGTTGAATGCAGCAGACAATTCAGAAATTTTGAAATTGATTTTTGAAAATAAAAAGAGTATAATTTAAATTGTTAAAAAATTAAAGTGATATTCCTGAAAAAGGCAAACACAGGGAAACCTGTGGGCGCAAAGCCATGGGCCTGTCGGGGGAAAAACCCCCTATGGTTGCCAGGCTGCCAGGAACTCCTTATATGGAGTTCCAGCAAAAAATTATGATAATAAACTCCATATAAGGAGGTATTTTGATATGAAAAAATTGATTTCAGTCTTCATTATTATTTTATTAATTTTATCAATTTCAAGTGCAATGGCATTTGCAGCAAAGAAAAGACAGATTGCAGGTCTAAAGAAAACACAGTCTTATGAGATATCTGAGCCAGAGCAGACTCCTGTATCTCAAGAGGAAACAAAGCAGCCATCTCAAACGGCTATATCCAGCAATAACACAGGTTTTGGTACATGGCTTTGGAACCCTTGGTTAATTGTAAGCAGCAAAGATGAGATTTTGAACTATTTGCGGATAAATGGATATTCTGAGTTATATCTTCAGATTGATAGTACTCTTGATTTAAGGTATTACAGAGATTTTGTATCTTCTGCTACATCTTATGGGATAAATGTATATGCGCTGTCTGGGGATAGTATATGGATATGGCAGGACAAAAGAGAAGGGTTTTATAATTTCATCAGATGGGTTGAGAATTATAATTTGAGTGTATCAGAGAACGAAAAGTTTTGTGGTATTCACCTTGATGTTGAGCCTTATCAAAACGCTGAGTGGAACACGGCAAGAGATAATGTAATTTTAAACTATCAGAACTTTGTTGATGAGGCAGTTTTACAGGCAGCAAGATTAAATCTTCCGGTTGTATTTGATATACCCTTCTGGTTTGATGAGATATATTATTCTAATAACTATGGCTCAGGTAATCTTGCACAGTGGGTAATTTCAAAAACAAGCTGGACAAACATCATGGCATACAGAGACAGCAGTCATGAGATTATAGCAATTGCTGAGAATGAAGCAGGTTATGCAAAAAACTTTGGTAAAAGACTTGTAATTTCTGTAGAAACACAGCCATCGAGCGAAGGTGAGAATGTTACATTTTTTGAAGAAGGGCTTGCAACAATGTACAGTGAGCTAAGCAGTGTTAAAGCTTATTTTGATTCCAAAGGATATACAAATATTGGATTTGCTGTTCATCATCTTGCAAGTGTTATGAAAATGTAAAAATATCTTTGCGCGTTAAGATATATGGTGGCAAAAAAGATTGAGACAGTGGTATTTTAATAAAGATAAAAAGGGACTTGTTCTAACGTTTTGACCGGAACTAGTCCCTTTTTGTTTATGATTTAGTTTACTTATTCTTCTAAATTATCTAAAATTTCGGCTTCCATCTTAATATATTTAATTATATCCATGACCATTATTTCACCTCAAATATAGCTATATCAATTTTACTTTTTTCAATTTACTATGGATTTTCTCAACTCTTTAACCTTTTCAATCTGAAGTTCTGTAAGTTCAGCAACCTCTTCATCGCTAAATCCCTTTTGTATTAGTCTTTTCGCAACCTCTATTATAGCTTCGATTTTACCTTAAAGTTTGCCAGCCTTAAAATCTTTTGTTCTTCAGAAAGCCTTGGTCGTATAATGCGATACCGCCATTCCAAAAATCTATCTACATTCTTTTTGCTCAGATTTTTTAAGTTTTCTTCAACTCCTCTTCAGCTCTTTTTACAAGATCTCTACAAAACTTGACTTGTTTTTGGAGATTAGATCTGAAAATATAGCATATATGTTGTAAGCTCTTTCGATGGTGTCCTTGTTTCCTCTGTATGCTTCATCTCTTTCTTTCCAGAGAGTAGCTATAAGTTTTTCAAGTTTTTCAATTTTTCGCTTTTTATCTTCTTCGTTGAGATTTGAGTCTTCAATGTTAATTTTTATATTTGTAAGTTTACCTGCAAGGCTGCATATCAAGTCAATACCAACTTCGTGTTTAATATCCTCTTGGATGATTTTAATATCGCTTATCTTCATCCCCTCCTCAATCAAAATATAACATTTCAATCAGAAATATGCAAGTGTTTGTTAGAGGAAATGTTAAGTTTAGATTAAAATAACATTAGTCGTGTGCAAAAATCCTGAGTTTCAATTCCCAAAGAAAAGGCTTTCCCTCTCCTCAATCCCCAAAGGGGAGGCTACAAACTTGGGTATGAGTGCACCTTTGGACTTTGATTTTTCTTTGTTTCAATCCCCAAAGGGGAGGCTACAAACACCGCATTCCAGTTTGGAATCTGGTATATCTGTGCAGTTTCAATCCCCAAAGGGGAGGCTACAAACACAGAAGTATGGGACAGTGTCAGCAACAAAAAAATATTGTTTCAATCCCCAAAGGGGAGGCTACAAACCAGCCCTAATCGGGCTGGTTAAAAAAATGAGTAGGAGGGTTTCAATCCCCAAAGGGGAGGCTACAAACTGACTATGATTATGATTTGTATGGTGGATGGTACTAGTTTCAATCCCCAAAGGGGAGGCTACAAACTGACTATGATTATGATTTGTATGGTGGATGGTACTAGTTTCAATCCCCAAAGGGGAGGCTACAGACACGTTCAAGAGCTTGATTTTATTATATCAAGATTATATACCTCTGTAAATATTTTTATATTAAAACATCTGTGGAAAATTTAAATCAGCCCAGAAGAATCAAGGGACAAAAGACCATAAAACCTTTCCGTCTATCCAGCAGATGCCAGAAGTTTGGTCAAGTCCACGTACTGCAAGCTCGAAACCGAATACAATATGAGCTTAAAAATTTTGCTACCGGAGGTCGACAGATATGACTTTTAGTCAAAAAGCATAAATATGACAAATAAAGCTCAAATTTTAGTATAAACTTGCAATTGTCTATCAAGTTGATATGGAGAATACTAAAACTAAAACAGTACAGAATTTTAATTGCGCAATTTGCATAAAGGCAGAGAATGCTTCAAAAAGCAATGGTGTCCTTGTTCTGCCAAAAGAAAAAATATTTAATATTTCAAAGCAAATTGGGGATATTGGCAAAAAATATAATTTCAAAATAGAGACTTGCGCAGAGGAGGTTCCGGTTGAAGAGATAGGCCTTGGCAAAGCTCGCTGTGTGGATGGGGAGCTTATAAAAAAATTTGAGAAAAGAAAAATGGTTTGTTGATGATAAAGAATTCAAAAAAGATAGCAACCAGAAAAAAAGAATGTGGCTGTGTTCAGAGTGTAGATATATGGATTTTTAATGCGTATAAACATTTTTGCACATACTACTATGCAAACTTTAGCAAAGTCTCTATAATGAACAAGGTACAGAAGTATTTGAAAAGGTAAAAAGATAAGTTAGCAACTTTTTAGATTTTATAAGATAAATTTTCTTTGACTTTTCATATATAAAAGATTCAGGTATAATTTAAGATAAAAAAGGTATTAACTTTTTGTTGTGAAAGGAGTAAACCGGATTGAAAGCATTGATATATCAAGTTGGCAGGTTTGACAATCCGAAAGATTCAGTCAAAAATTTTTTTATAAAAGATTTTCACGGCGAAAAAGTGGATTATAGCAATTGGGCAGAACTTTCTTCATTATTTTTGAAAGACTTTCTTTTGCAAAAAGGCTTTGAAGCAAAGACAGTTCTTGTTTATCCTGTGAGCATTGTCTTTAACAATAAGTTTGTTAATTATATTACACCGGATAGTATGAAATCTGAGCTTTTATCAATTTTTGAAACTCCTTCAATGTATTTGAAAAATCCAGATGATTTTATCAGCAAAATAAATCTTGAGAATAAAAGAGATGATAAGCTTATTGTTCATTCACTTGGTGAATATATGGGAATATCTCTTGATGCAAGCTATGACGATATTGTTCTTGAGGTTCTTTTTGACATTACCAAAAGGTATTTAGAAGAACCATTTAAAAGACTTTACATTGATATATCAAGCGGGCATAACATATACATATCAGCTATGCTTGAAGCATCAAGACATTTTGCAGTTTTTTCGTATCTTATGCACTGGGTTGACGAAAAAAATGTGCCTGAGATATATATAAGCTTTTCAGATCCTATCCTGGGAAGTTCAGCTTCCAGCTACGAGATACATATCCAAAAACAGAATTTTACAGCTTTTTTTGCTTCACTTATAAATAGGAAAGAAGCTTCAGAGCACAATTTTTCGTTTTTGAGAAATATATATTCTGAACCTAAAGATGTTCCAAAAGGAGCAGAAGGTACTAAAATAAAACAACAAATAAGAGAAAAGAGGAAAAAACTCAGAGAAAAGGTAGAGATGTTTTGTTATTTATTTTCTGCAATCAAAAACAATGTTCCGCTGTATCTTTACTATCAGCACTATCACAGTGAAGGAGAGGTTATTGAAGAGATTTTAAAGCTCATAGAAAATGCTAAAGAAAAGCTTTTGAAAGATTTTAAAAGTTCAGCTTACCTTGACAAAGGTGCTTACCTTAAAGCACTTCTAAGCCTTGGATTTTATTTGGGTATTATAAGGGTGCTTGAAATGTTCAACATAACAATGTTTTGCCAAGATAGAGGAATTGAACTTGATACTATCAAAAAGAATTTTATTGGTATTTACGATATATTCAAAATTCCTACAAACTATGTCATGCTTGGCAATGAAATTTCCAATACAGAAAAGTTTTTAAATGAATTAGATGATATCAAAAATTGGACAGGACTTTATAAATTAATCAGTCCTTCATCTTCTCAAACTGACCCTGATGAGCGAAATTATTTTGCACACAGTGGATTTGAAAGGAATGTAACAGAAGTGAGAATGAATGAAGGAAAAATATTTGTAAGGTACGCACATAACACTAACATGAACATTATAAACTGCTGGCTAAAGTCAAGGATAGAATAAAAAATAAATAAACAAATCAAAAAAAGAGGCTATCAAGGCAAACAGCTAGATAGCCTCTTTTTATTTCACAATCAGCATTATTTTACCTTCTTTTCAGATTCAACTATTGGTGTTATACAATATTTGTTTTTATAAAACTCTATTGCAAATATAGCAATCAAAACTGCAGAACCTATTATAGCTATCTTTGGCAAAACAATAAATTTGTTGTTGAATCCAGAAGCAGAGATGAGGTTGTTGTAAATTCCAAAATATGCCCATGCAACCGGAAGAATAAATGCCGCATTTTTTATATTTCGAGCTATAATCGTGGATAAAGCTATGGATATAATAAGAACAACAATTGCCCAGATTTCAGGTGAAATTCCCCAGGCGTTCCACTTAAGTTTTACAAGCCATGCTGAAATATTAACCACAGTTGCAATCAAAAGCCATCCTGAATAAAGTCCAAATGTTAAGGGTAGAAGACGTCTTCTTTGCGTCTGCATTTTGCTAATGTTTTTCACAATAAGTGTCAGTGTTATTAACATCCCCAGAATTACAATTGTTGCAAGCCCAAGCATCTCATAAGAGAAAAATACAATCCAGATAATATTCAGTACACACGAAAGCCAGAAAAGATATGTTATGCTGTCAATTACCTTTGCAAAATAATCGTCATTGTGTTTGAAAATCATAAGCACAACAGAAATTATAAGAAGCAAATAAATCAAACCCCATATACCAAATGTTGACGGAGATGGAGTTATCAAAGTTTGATACTTGTCAGACACAGCCTTTTGTGAATTTCCGTTTATAATTCCCATTGATCCCAGTGCGTTTACAATTAAAGTAATTACCAAAAGAACACCGCTTATGATAGCTTTTCTTTTCCTTTCCATGAAGAAATTCTCCTTTACAAAGTTAAGTTTTTAAAAATAGCTAATTCTTAAATACCCAAAAATAAGGGAAAAATAACATGCAAAATTTAAAATAAAAAATTTTGTTTGTTGTAAAGTTAAATGCAACAGGGTAAAAAATATTGAAAGATATTTTTGATTTGTCGTTAGGCATTGAGGGCTTTTTTCTCATCCAATTTACATTGATATACGATTCATAGGCGACTTTACTTTTTTAGGTAATATAATTCTAATCACTATTTCTAAACTGTTACATTTATGAGTTTCAATCCCCAAAGGGGGCTTTCCTCTCTCCTCAATCCCCAAAGGGAAGGCTACAAGCACGTTCAAGAGCTTGATTTTATTATATCAAGATTATAACACCTATTTCAATGTTTTTATATCAAAACATCTGTGGATAAGTCGAATCAAGTCACAAAAATCAAGCTACAGAACCACTTCAACCTCTTCCGTCTATCCAGTAACTGCTAAAAACTTTACAAAAACCATGCCAAATCTACATGAAAACGAATACAAATCAACCCTTAAAATTTTATCACCTGAGGTTGACAGATATAGCACGTGGTGAAGACATATTTACCACCCAGGCAAATCAATTCCAGCAGGAACAGGGATGGAGAGAAATAGGAGTGTTTGAATAGAGCAGATAGATTAAATAGATTCTTAGTACACCATGATGAAAATGACACTGCTGGTTGTTTAATTCTCATCCTCAGGTTAATTTTCAGCGCGTGTAAGTGACATAAATATGTCTTCATTGCAATGGGGATATTCTACAATATATGCCTTTGGATGAAATGGGATATTTTCGTCTTTGAAAAATCTCAAATGAACATAGTTAACAATAGAAGAACAAACCCATAGATAATTCTCACAACCTTTTTTGAGCCACACTTTGGACAATTCGGAAGATTCTCTTTCATCCCAAATACCTCTTCAACCTGTTCTTATGAAAATATTATAGCATTAATTATAAATATTTTGATGCAAATTAGCAATTTTTAATACACAAAATTTCAATTATCTTTTTAAAAACTTCGCATAAAATCTGAATAGAAAATACAACTTTGTGTTTGTAAAATTGAAGTCATCAATTTCGAAATTTATATGAGAAATTTTTGGCATGGCAAGAGATATCTCAACCTATGAAGATTTCAAAAAGAGGGCTCCTGAGATTGCAAAGAATATTTTAAAAGAGAATCTGCTAAGGCTATGTTAAAAAATAAAGGTTTATATAAATTTTGAGACGAACAAAAATTTGTGTTATAATATTCTGGTAAAAAAATTAAAGAAAAGTTTACTCAAATATTTCAAAGGCGGTGATACTCTGTGATAATTAGTGCAAGCAGAAGAACAGACATTCCTGCCTTTTTTGGAGAGTGGTTTGTAAAAAGGCTGTTGCAAGGCTTTGCAATGTTCCGAAATCCTATGCGCCCAACCCAAGTTTTTGCCATCTCACTTTTTCCTGAAGATGTTGATGCAATTGTCTTTTGGACAAAAAACCCAAAACCTTTTTTAGAAAAGTTGGAATACTTAAAAGATTACACATATTACTTTCAATTTACACTAAACCCATACGACACAGATTTAGAGCCAAATCTGCCAGATAAGAATGTTCTGATAGATACATTTATAAGGCTATCAGATATAATTGGACCCAAAAGAGTCATCTGGCGATATGACCCAATTATTATCACACCTAGGATGGATATGATGTACCATCTTGAGAAATTCGAAGAGCTTTGCGAAAAACTATCCAAGTTCACTACAAAGTGCATAATCAGTTATGTTGACTTTTACAAAAGTGCCGTTCCTTCTTTGGAAAAAATCAAGGCAGTTGATTTGTCAGATGACGAAAAGTTAGAACTTTTTTATAATGTAGGGCAAATTGCCAAAAAGTATGGGCTTTCTGTGGAGACATGTGCCGAAGCGGTTGATGTAGAGAAAATTGGTCTCAGAAAAGCCCACTGTATAGATGGTGCGCTGATTGAGGAGCTGAGAGGGAAGAAGTATGATTTTAAAAAAGACAAGAACCAGCGACTTGCGTGCGGATGTGTTCAGAGTGTTGATGTGGGGATTTTTAACACTTGCATGCACTTTTGCGCATACTGCTATGCAAACTATAACCGTAAGGCTATAGAAAAGAATGTAAAGGAAATGTTTGATGAAAACTCACCACTTCTGTGCAGCAGGCTTGATTTAACAAGGGATGAGATTAGGATTAGAATAGAAGATAAGTCATATCCTATTAAACTTGATGAAATTTTACATTATAGAAAATCGGAGAATGAAATATTTCAGAGGAGTTTTATAGATGATAAAGATGATACTCAGAGCAAACTTGAAAGGATTATATCAAAGCTCAAAAGATCAATTTTTAGCTGAGAAAAACTTTTAATAAACAAAAAGGCTGTGAAGTTGCTTTTTTCTTTTTTTTACCCATCTTTTGATCTATTTTTTTACTCCCAGCAAGCTTTCTCCCATCAGGCAAATACTCAAAGTTGCCTTTCATCTGCCAAAGACACACAACACCAGTTCTTATTTTCAACTGCCAAGCAAATAATCACGTCTTTGGTTTATAAAAAACACTATACATTCCAAAATTCAATGTTTTTTTAAAGAAAATTTGTATTGTGTAGCTTATGACTTAATAAGATAGATTTAATATAGCTTTTTATGGCCGAACCAAAATGAGGCGACAATCCCTTTGGTTTGATATTTTGGTGCCAGAACAATTTTGTAGGAGAGAGAAAATGTGAACAAGCTGTTTTTAATTTTCAACCATCAACTAACTAAGGAACAGAAAAAAGAAGCGAAAAATAAACTATGTGCATCGCAAATAACTTCACTTCCAGAAGATTTTAAAAATTTTTAGAGCAATATTTCACCCGATGCTGAACTGAGCCATGATATGTTTTTGGGACTAATTCTGTTTCTGTTTGAAAACAAGTCAGATGGGCAGAACTACTGCCTTCTTTATAGGTTATCACATAAGCTGGCATCAATGATTTGTTGCCCAGCTTTTTTTATCAAAAATTTAGCAAGAAGACTCCCACCTCTTTAAGGTGGGAGATGAATTGCTAAAAGTATGATACAATATTTTTGGGTGATTTCAGATGTACAAAACACAGAAAAATCATATAAGATGTGACAAACAAACATACAAACTTCTGCGTATGTTATGTCACTTTTCTAAAAACTTGTACAACTATGCTTTGTATCATATAAGGCAACACTATTTTAAAACTCAGGAATATCTGCCATATGAAAGCGTATATCATCTTGTGAAGGAAAACGAAAATTACAGACTTTTGCCTTCTCAGGTTGCCCAGCAAACTCTTATTTCTGTGGACGAAGCTTTTAAATCTTTTTTAAGTCTTTTGAAAGCTAAAAAAGAAGGGAGAATAGATAAAAAAATTTCAATACCGACATACCTGCCAAAGGAAGGGATGTACCAGATTGTTTTTCCTAAAGACCAGTTCAAGGTAGAAGGGAATAAACTGAGACTCAGTCTTGGCAGAAATTTCTACAAGGAATTTGGAGTAAGGTACTTGTATTTTGACCTGCCACAAAACATTAGAGGCAAAAAGATAAAAGAGGTCAGGATAGTGCCAAGGTTTCATGGCAAATGGTTTGAGATTGAGTATGTGTATGAAGAAGAAGAAGAAGAAGAACAGAATTATAATCTTGATAAAAGCAGGTACTTATCAATAGATTTAGGTCTTGACAATTTTGCAGCAGTAGTTGATACCATCGGGACTGCCTTTTTAATAGAAGGCAGGTATATAAAATCAGTCAACCGATGGTATAACAAACAAAAGGCAAGACTCCAGTCGATATATAGCAAGCAAAATATTAAATACGGCAAAAGACTTGCTCGGATTTGTCTTAGAAGACAGCATATAATTGACAACTTTTTGAATCAAGCTGTCAATTATATAATCAAGCATTGTCTGAACAATCAAATAGGTACAGTAGTTATTGGGGAAATGAAAGATATAAAGCAGAAAATAAATCTTGGGGTTGTAAACAATCAAAACTTTGTGAACATACCATATGAAAGGTTCAAGAGAAAGTTAGAAGCGAAGTGTGAATATTATGGTTTAGAGTATGTAGAAGTGGACGAGAGTTACACTTCGCAGAGATGTAACAGGTGTGGGACAGTCGAGAAAAGTAACAGGAAGCACAGAGGGCTATACGTGTGCAAAGATTGTGGGTATGTAGTAAATGCAGATATAAATGGAGCGCTAAATATACTTGCGAAGGTAGCTGGCGAGTCTGCAAAGAAGCAGATAGTCAGTAGTGGGTGTGTGAACCACCCTGTGAGAATAAGGGTAGCTTAGCTGCTACCAAACTTCTCACGAAGCCTCCACCTCTTTAGGTGGATGGTAGTTCACTTTGGTCACCTCTTCATTGCATAAAATTCCCCAAAAGAAAGGTTAAAAACTTAGAAGAGCAAGGCTGATGAGATTAGGTATGTTTAGTTTCAATCCCCAAAGGGGAGGCTACAAACAATATTTTAATACCAAAGAAATGTTCTATAAGAGACACGTTTCAATCCCCAAAGGGGAGGCTACAAACTTAGAAGAATGAAAAGAGGGAGTTATATGTACACAGTTGTTTCAATCCCCAAAGGGGAGGCTACAAACCTGTTAATGGTGAATTTGTAAGTACTAAAGAGTTAATGTTTCAATCCCCAAAGGGGAGGCTACAAACCGACAATCAATTTTAACAAAAACCACCTTCTGTAGTTTCAATCCCCAAAGGGGAGGCTACAAACTTCTTTTCGAACTCTGCACATTTGGCTCATAACCAGTTTCAATCCCCAAAGGGGAGGCTACAAACAAATTTTTGAAAGGGGTTGATTTTTAATTTTAAAAAGTTTCAATCCCCAAAGGGGAGGCTACAAACAAAGAAGATATAGGGAAATTAGAGCAAGCTATAAAAGAGTTTCAATCCCCAAAGGGGAGGCTACAAACGAACAGATTATGCAATTATATCAGCAGATTTTAAGTGTTTCAATCCCCAAAGGGGAGGCTACAAACAAGGGAGAAGTTTATTTAACTACTTCACAAAGTTAGTTTCAATCCCCAAAGGGGAGGCTACAAACTGGAAATGTTTTACAAAGAGTATTTACAGGTTTAATGTTTCAATCCCCAAAGGGGAGGCTACAAACTTTTTTGATTTCTCTGAAAAAATATCTACACCTTCTGTTTCAATCCCCAAAGGGGAGGCTACAAACGGGGCGGGCGGTAAAAATTCCGCCCTATTTTCATTTTTGTTTCAATCCCCAAAGGGGAGGCTACAAACCTGGATGGGAACTTTTAGATGTTCAAATTGTCATATGTTTCAATCCCCAAAGGGGAGGCTACAAACCTTACAGGTGTTTTTAGGTATTGATAAAAATATTGTGTTTCAATCCCCAAAGGGGAGGCTACAAACATCTAATCGACCTGTATAAGTTATGTTTACATTAAAGTTTCAATCCCCAAAGGGGAGGCTACAAACTTGTGGAGTGTGTTAGAAGAAGTTCTTAAGGTAGAGAAGTTTCAATCCCCAAAGGGGAGGCTACAAACCAACATCTAAAGTCCCATCACTCAAAATATATCCCTCAGTTTCAATCCCCAAAGGGGAGGCTACAAACAGTAGATAGGCTTGTAGGTGTTATATTCAGTATAGGTTTCAATCCCCAAAGGGGAGGCTACAAACACGTTGGAAAGCTTGATTTTATTATATCAACTTTATGCAATGGTGTCAATGTTTTTATATCAGTACATCATATCAAAACAGCACACAGTTCAGTAAATTCAAGCGATAAAACACTCTTGAATCCTTCCGTCTATCCAGCAGCTGCCAAAAATCAACTCAAAATCTTACCACATCTAAATGAAACCGTGTCCAAATTGAACCCCGAAATTTTTGCACTTGAGATCGACGGAAATGACTTTTGGTCAAAATGACGATTTTATTCATAAATTTTGCAAATATATACACCAAGATGCAGTTTTAAAAAAGAAATTTGGCTTATATTGCATTCGTTATTAAAATTGAATTGAATTGAATTATAAATGTCAACGTTTGTTTTTATCCTGCTTAGAATTTCAAAGACTTAGGGGTAAAATCTTTTTTGAATCATTTTCTTGAATAGGGTATATAAAGATATGTGCAGATTATTTTTTGAAGAGATATATAAATGGTGGAACAGCAAAACCTTAAAAAATGTGAGCTAAGACAATACTTTGATAAGGGAGATTAAATTTGAATAAAATTTAAAAGACATCTTTCAACCTAAGTAGGCTTTGTCAAAACAAGAAATAAAGCCCAAAAATGTATCTTCCAAATTCTAAGTCTAAAATAAAAGGGCTGCTGCTTGATATTTTTGAACAGCCCCCACAAATCTTAAAATTTCAATCAGTTTCTGTGTTTTGCACGAAGTTCTTTTATCTTTTCAAGCGAAAGTCCTGTAATCTCTGCTATCTCCTCATCTTTGTATCCTTTTAAAATCATCCTCTCAGCTGTCTCTATTTTACTTTGCTCAAAACCTTGCTGAAGTCCTTGCTGAAGTCCTTCAAAAATCAACTCTTCTCTTATCTTTCTCAAATTCTGAAATAGTGGCATAGCTTTTTCACCCCCTATTACAGTCTCATCAATTGCTCTTTTGGCAGCCTCAACTTCTATATCCTCAAGCTCCCTCAAAGCAACTGGCAAGCACACCTTCAACACCTCTATCTCCTTCTCTTCTGCCCCCCATAAATATTCTCTAAGCTCCAAAAATAATCTCTCTAACTCCTCATATCTCTTAATTCTGTTGAGCTTCAGTATTAAGCTAAGTATGTCTTTCACTTGCAAAATGCTTTCTGCTTGGTTCAAGTCAATCAATATGTACTCAAAATCAATTACGCAATTTCCAAACTCCTCAAATCCTAAAATCTTCTCCCTCAGCCTTGTTGTAGCTGTCCACCTGTCTTCTCCATCGTAAAACACTATCGGCACAACTGCTGGCAATCTAAACCCCTTTTTCTTTATTTCTCCTTTGTCAAAGTCCTTGATATAGTCTCTGTATAAATCTGTGATGTAAAATAAAAGCCTTATTGACATTGAATGGTCAACTGTTGATTGGTGTTCAAACAAAATGTAAAAGATAATCTCTTTCTCTTTTAAATTGACTTTATAGAGGATGTCACTTTCCTGTTCAGAAAAGTCTGGCAAGATGTAACTTTTATCAATTCTTTCAAGCTGGTCTTCTGTGAGATTTTTAAATACTCCAATCTCATCAAGTCTTTTTAAAAGCCTAAGAAAAATGCTTTTGTTAGAGAATATGTATTTGTACTCCAGGTCATTTATGTTGTGAGGAAGCTGATTATTCATTATTTTCACCCAAAGATTTTTCTAAGAACATTATAACAAATGAAAAGGATAATATCAAACATATTTTCTTATCCAAGATAAGAAGTAAAGTTCTGCGTTTCAATTCCCAAAGGGGAGGCTACAAACCTTTGCAAAACCATTACAATGTCGAAAGCAGTAAAGACTATTTCAGTCCCCAACGGATAGGCTACAAACCTGAGGATGTATTGAGAAATATCACATGGAATATAAAAGAGAATATGTAAAAATAAATAGTTTAATTCTATTGTAAGCTTCAAAGTCAAAAAATCAATACAGAAAGAAAACTTCCAGTTGCAGTTGCCCCCGGCGGTTTTGCTCTCTTTTATAGGTAGATAGCAATTGCCAAGGGAAGATATGACAATAAGAATCACCAAAAAACCTGCCAAACATCAAGATAATATTAACTAAGGAAATAAAACCAAAAAATCCTGTAAATACAATGTTAAAGTTAATATTAAAATTTCACAAATGAAAATTCAATAAGTTTGTAAATAGAATCTTACACTTCAAACCACCTCACACCCTTTAGTCTATCCAGCAGCTGCAAGAAAATCAAATCAACCAATACACCTCAAGCTTGAAAATGCATACAAATTTTTGTTAAAATTTTGCCATCAAAGATCGAGAGAAATAAATTTGCTTAAAATAAGAATACATCATTTTTGTGCTTATAAGATATAACAATGCTTATACATTTTCAATACAAGTATTCCCTGAAGCATTTGAAGATGGATAAAGGGTGTAGGGTTACCTCCAGCATAGGCTGAATAATGTAAATTCAAAGTTATGGGAGAAAGCAAAAAGTTAAAAACTGAGGTAGCTTTCTCCCTTTGTTTTAAAACCTGTCATCGGGTCATAAAAGTCAGTAAGCTGGCTGTATGGCACATAGAGTATAATGTTTTCAAAATTGATAGGGATATTATCTGTCTTTGGCACAGAGATAACATAGTCATAAAAACTTTTGCGAATCTCCAAAAACCTCTTTTTCCTTTCAAAAATGTCTTTAATCTCACAAATTTTTGCAAATCTCTGCCAGATAATTTTTGCTTCCTCATCTGCTTCAACAAACACATCTACTTT
Source organism: Caldicellulosiruptor obsidiansis OB47 (assembly GCF_000145215.1). Lineage (NCBI taxonomy): Bacteria > Bacillati > Bacillota > Caldicellulosiruptorales > Caldicellulosiruptoraceae > Caldicellulosiruptor > Caldicellulosiruptor obsidiansis. Next base: position 2,474,805 of record NC_014392.1, on the reverse strand, counting down.
GTAAGGTTCATCCTGGATGAGTTTAAAGCTTCCGATTGCAGCTGTTTCACAGTCGGATGAGGTGTAAAGAAGTCTGTAAATTGCCTCAAGAAATTTTTGGGATGTTTCCCTGTCATCACTGGTTGTTTCAATAACACCACGCCTTACAAGTTCTTTATAATACTCAAGGATTAGTTCTGCAAATTTACTTTCGTCCACCTTTTGAAATTGACTCAAAATCTTTCTGGTTACATCAATCAATAGACTATCATAAACCTCTGTTGTAAAAAGTCTTCCTCTTTCTTCAGACACAAGTTCAACAACTGTTACTTTGCTCTTTGCATTTTTGCCTTCTCTATTTGCTCTTCCTGCTGCCTGGATGATTGAATCAAGCGGAGCAATGTCTCTTATAACATGGTCAAAGTCAACGTCAACCCCTGCCTCAATAAGCTGGGTTGATATAACAATTTTGTATTTCTTATTCTTTATTTGCTCAATTCTTCTCAATCTTTCTTTTGGAATTATATGAGTTGTCAGAATTGTAATTTTGTGCTGCATGTCAGGAAGTCTTTGATTTATAAGCTTGTACAGGTTTTTTGCACTGCTCACAGTGTTCGTAACAAAAAGGTAAGTTTGTTCTTTTTCAAACTCAAAGTTTGCCACAAATTCTTCAAGCCCTATTTTTGAAAAATTAGTGTCAAAATACAGCTCTGTTCGACAAAGTTTGTCAAAGTAGTTCTCCGGTTTTACAATACTGATGGTCTTGCTTTTGTCAACAATAAACGGCATTGTAGCAGTTGAAAGGATTATATAGCAGTTTAAGCTGGTGCAGAGCGCCTCAAAAAGGTTCTTGCACAAAAACCAGTACTCTGAGTTTATAGCCTGCACCTCGTCAAGAATGATGATTGAATTTGCAATTCTGTGGAATTTTCTCATGTTGGAGTTTTTATTTGTCAGAATACTCTCCAAAAACTGAACAAATGTTGTCACAATTATATTTGAGTTCCAACCTTCTATTAAAAGTTTTGCAACGTCTGTGTCAAAGATTTCCTCTTGGTTGTCCTGACAACTATCTTTGGTTTTGTAGACAATATCGCTTAAGTGATGGTGCTTTAAAATGATATCTGAAGTTATGTCAAAACCGCAAAAGCTCAAAATCTGTGAGATAGCGTTATAATTTTGCTCAATGATAGATAAAAAAGGAAGTGAGTAAATTATTCTAAACTTGCTACCAAATTTATTTTGAGCAAGTTCTCTGAGTTTTAGCGCAAAAGCAAAAGAGATAATAGTTTTTCCAAGCCCTGTTGGAAGACAGAGTGTATAGATACGTCTATTTTCGTCAATCTCACAATTTATTGCTTCTTCAAAAGCCCTGTCTCTTAAGGTTTTTATTGAATTTTCGAAGTTTTCAGGCTTGAAAATTCTTCTCCTGAAACTGTCAACATCGGTGTAAGAAAGATTTAGCTCCGGAATATCAACCAGAGTGCCAAATATTGCCTCTGTTTTGTCTGCATCCAGAAGGATAGAATACAACAGATTTAGCATGAAAAAGAATTTCATCTCTGTGTCAAAAAGCTTTCTGAAGCCTCTTTTAAAGACCTTTATTGAATCTTTTGCATGCTCTACAAATTCTTTTAAGGTGTCTGTTGTCAAAAAACCAATTTCAGGGCAAACACAGGAAATATTAGAAATCAGAGTGTCAAACTTCTCTTTTTCTATATTCTCAATCTGCTCATAGCAGAGTTCTATATCGTCTTCTGAGAGCAAGAGCATATCTGATGCTGCTTCTAAATCGCCATGGTGTTTTAAAGTAGCAAAAAATGCTAAAATCGCAGTAAAGCCTTCAAAAACTTTGTCCTCTTGGATTTTCTTTTCTTCAATGAGCCTGTTTAATGTTCCCCACACACAGATAGCAGAGATAAGAGAGTGCCGCGTGAGCCTCCTTTTTATTTTCTTTTTGTCAAAAAGATACTTTTGAAAAAAAGAAGTTGCCTTGCCTATGTCATGTAGCAAGGCTGTAATTTTTGCAATCTGGGAAAGAAACTTTGTTGAACAAAGTGCTAATTTTTTTTCTGAAGCAAAAAAATTAGCTAAAATGCTGGTGTTTGCAAGATGAACCTCTAATGGCTTTGCACCTTCTATACCGCCGTCTTTGCCGGGATGAGAAAAAAGTCCAGACAGATTTTGGTTATCAAAACAAGAGAATGTTCTCTCCATTTTGGACCTCCACATAACTTGATGGTCTTGCTAAAAGTTCTTTTCCTGTAGGTTCGAAAATGACGTCTTCGTATTTTACAACTTCTCTTGTTGTGAGCATGTAAAGTGGCATTCTCTCTTTAAAGTAGCTTTTTCCAGCTTCAAACCTCAAGGGTGTATCTGCTTTGCTGTCTAAATAGCTTAAAGGAATTGGTGTACAAAGGCTTACATAATCGTCTGGCATGTCCTTTTCAAAAGCCTCAAATACTCCAACAAATTCAAAGTCAGCAAGAAATTCAGAAAGACCCATTGAAAGGGTAAAGTAACTTCTGTGTTGTTCCAAAAACTCTACAAGCTTAAAAAAAATGCTCTCTGAAGTATGTGTGGCGTATATCCTAAAACAAGGATCTTTTAAAAGCTCAAACCTCATCTGTGTTCTTGGCTGGCGGTTTTTGGTTTTTATAGGTTGCCATCTTCCTTCTTTTGTGTCTATGTGATTTATTCCTATTCTGATTTTTTTCACAGGATTTAAGATTCTAATCCCCGCACGAAACTTACCATACTCTAAAACGTCAAGATACTCTTTTTTGTCAAGTCCCAAGATGGCTCCCACCATTCCTTGAATGGTTGGGAATGGTGGGAAGGGGTATGTTATTGGCGAGGATGTTGAGTAAAACTTACCAAAAAAACCAAAGTCGGCTTTGATATCAAAAACAGCTACTTTCATATCACATCACCTTGAAATTTAATCACTCAAACTTAAGAAGTTTGATCCTGTCACCCAAGAAAGAAAGAGCATCTTTTAGCTGAACAAATTTGCCTTCGCATACAAAGCTGATAGAATAGTCAACAGCTATCTCAACCTTTTGAATCTTATCCTGATAATTTGAAATCTTTTCAACAAGTCTTGTTATATCAAGATGGAAGTCCTCTGGTGAGCGTATAGCAGTATCTGGCTTTTGGGAGATAAGCTTCACAAGTTTGTCAAGTTCACCAATGTAAAAACCGCTCTGGTTATATTCAACCCTCATAAGAAGCCTTGGCATCTGACCAAACTTTGAACGTGAGATGAGATTTTTAGTTCCGCACCAAAGAGCCTCTAAAAGAAGCTGAACATCTTCTTCTGTTACAGGCAACTCTTGACGTAAAGCTGCATTTTCATTTACAACACCGTAAAAAGCAATCAGAGCATACGGTAGAATATAGCATTCTGTAAATGTCCCTTGGTCTTTACCTTCACCCGATGGCATAACTGTTGTGCCCTTTACAAGCATGTACTCGACTTTATGCAAAGACCTTCCAAATTTAAACTGAACAGGTCCTGTAAATGTAATTGCACCGGTTTCCTCTGATGAGTCTTCCTCTGACTTACTTTTTCTCTTTTCGTCCTTGCTCTTTAAAGTGGTAGTACCACCAAAAAGTCTTATGTCGATATATTCTTTTAGCTTGTCTTTGCTGAGATTATACTTTGAAAATTTGTCAGACTTTGTCATGAGCTTTCCATCTTCGGAGATTTCTCTTAAGATGAACACAGGCAAGTTCTTGTACTCTGCCCAGTAATCTCTGCATGTTCTTTTTAAGCGCACGTCTGTTACTATGCATATATCTGTCTCAGGATCAATTCTTGGCTTATTTTCATCAAGTGGGTCACCGTTTGGGTTTGCGTCTGTCACATCGTATAACAACAAAATCTCTGACCTGTTTTTGATAATGTTATTGTTTAAGTTTTCCATATTGATAATTCCCCCTTCTGATTATTTGAATTTTTTAAAACACAAGGTTTTATTCTTCATCTTCAGTCTCTTCTGTGTCGTTTGTCAATTTCTTTGCAAGGTCCCTGATTTTTTGACCAAGATTCATACCACAGGCAAAGTAAAAGCTCACTTCGTCGGAAGACAATTTCCAGTCAGCTGGTGCTTTTAGCAAAAGCTCAGAAGCTGTAGCAGCAACAAGTTTCTTTGCCTTGCCAAACGCTGAGTATTCCATAAGTTTGTTTTCAATCTTCGGCAGAAGTGAGATTATATCAGCTTGTTTTAACCTAAGTCCTTTCAAATTTTTAGCAAATGGTGGCATTCTTCCAGGAGCTTTTTTAAGACCAGCTGCCTGAATTCTCAAAAGCATGTCACAAAGCGCACCAACAAGGATAATTCCTTTTACAGCAGGGTTTGCAGATGCAACAGGAAATTCATTTAAAATCTCGTCAAACGGAGTTTCAAAAGACATATTCATCTCATCTCCTTTTAACTTTAGAATGTTTAGTTTACCCAGAAATTCTAAAACTTCCATTGCATAGCTACAAGAAACATAAAAACCTGATAAGTCGCTATTTACAATGTCATCTTGAAGCCTTCGGCAAAAATGAGAGAGTAAAAAGTCAAAGGCAATAGGTTTTTTCTTAAAAATGCTTTCTGTTATCTCTAAAAAATAGCTGTCAAGATCTGACTTTTTCCTAAGCCTGTTGCTCTTTGAGAAAAAGTATTTAATCTGGTGAAATGTAAATTGAATATCAGGGTTGTCAAAGAGTTTGCGAAATTTCTTTTCTGTATGTCTTTTTGCATCAAATATGTTCTTTAGGTGTGATGGGAAAACATCTTCAATTAGAAGAACAATTCTCTCAGCACCCATTTGTGTTGTTAAAAACAAAAATGTAATTGATACAAAGTCATTAAATTCGCTGACAATTTCAAGTATTTCATTCTCATCGTTTGTGATACGCTCTAATTTTTTCTCACCAAGTCGGATGTCTTTTTGGGTTTTTTCAAGGATATCAAGAACTTCTGTATATTCAGAGTCAGTTCCGAGTGTGAGCTTTGGTATGAGAAGGTACTTAAAGCCATAAAATTCAAATCTAAGGTTTTCCTCCAAGTACTTTCTGCCTTCACTAAGATGTGTTTGACAGCTTGAACATACCGGGAAGTTTTTCCATGCATTCTCAGATGAAAATCCACCTTTTATAAACCCCGGCTTATCAATGGTATAGAATTTGAAAACGTTGACCATGCCAGAGACCTTTTCTCTTTTTTGTTTGCATAAAGAACATGTTTTATCCTGTGAACTTGACCTTTGGTTTTTCTCTTTTATAAGTTCAAGCAAAAACAGTTTGAAAATTTCATATTCGCCAATGTACTTTTTATCTATGAGAAGAGAGAGAAGTATACTATTTCCTTTTTTAAGCTCAGTATCAAAAATTTTTTGGGAAATATCATCTATAATTCTTTTTCTATGTTCTTTTATGGCTTGTGTTATCTTTTCAATAAAATCTGCATCAGATTGACTTAAAATTTTCAATTTCAAAAATTTCTTAGCAAGAGGCTGCGCTTTGTTCAAAAACCAGTTTTCAACCTTTAGCTGAAACGTCTTTTCAACTTGGGATTTTATGTTATTTTTTATTTCGACTTCTGACATATTTTTTGTAGCTTTTGGCTTTACAACAGTACATGTAGGTGAAAAGTTTGTTCCACCGCCTTTTGCACCTTGGCTGAAAAGATAAAATTTTGCTTTTGATTCAACAGGTGCTTGAAGTTCAAGTCCGCAGTATTCAAACTTTCCTTGGTTTTGATTTAAAAGGATAAAAAGGATTTTTTCGCTTTCAACTCGCGATAAAAAAGAAGAAAGATTATTTGATAGAACATCAGAGGGGCTATCCTCTTGTGAGACTGACTTTGATTTTCCCTCCAGTACAAATCTACCCAGTTCAGCAACAGCTTCAATCATTTTTTTGGCACCTCTTTAATTTTTACTAAAATTTAGCTTATCACAACCAAGTTAGAATTTCAACCATGTACCTAAATTTTTTAAATAAATCTGTCTAAGTTGTTTTTCTCAACTCCAAGTATTTCTCTTTGGGAATAGAGGCGACTCTGAAAGTTGTAAATAATAACAGAATCTTCTTCAAGGTTTAGCTTTTGAGAAAGTTCAAACTTTAACTTTTTCAGCTTTGCCTCTGAGATTTCGCCCTCAAACACAGAATTTTGCACCCAGTTGAGGTATTTTCGGCACACTTTTAATGCTTTTGCAACGCGTTTTTCATTGACATCGTACACAAGGATGGTGTACAAATCCGCTTCACCTCAATTACCATTGGGTTACGTATGGTTGATATTCCTTTTCGCCCATAAGATGCTTTTCAATCTTGTAAAGCTCGATTCTTATAAGCTGCCTGTATGAGACATAATTGCCAATGTTCTTAACAGAGATTGTTGTTGAAAGTCTTTGTTCAAGTTCATCAATAAAGAGCTTTTTAGCGTCGTCTTTGATAACTATTCCCTCTAAATCCTCTTCAAAGTGTTCTGGCTTTAACATGTTCTTTGAGATTATTGAAAAAATAAGCCTGTCGACAATTATTGGCTTGAAGATTTCAGCAACGTCCAAGTTGAGTGTAAATCTTCTGAAATTTGTAGTGTGAAGATATCCTATCCGTGGGTCAAGGTGGGTCCTGTAGATTTCGGAAAGAACAACTGTGTACATCATTGAATTGCCAAAACTAATGAGTGTATTGAGTGCATTTTTTGGTGGACGTTTTGACCTTTTTTCAAACTTGAAATCATCTTTTCCTATGATGAGGTCAAAGGCTGAGTAATAGGTTTGCCTAATGTTTCCTTCCATTGCCATAAGAGAGTTAACATCATTGATGTTAAAAACGCTGCCAAATAAGTTCTCCATCTGCTGGATATATTGCTCAAGCTCATCAATGCCACGGCTCTGGTAGTATTTTAAAACCTGCCTCATATTTTTGTAGCTGCCTTCGACAAATGTTCTGGCAAGAAAAAGCCTCTTTTGTGTATCAAGATAATGCTCAGCCTGTTTTAAAATCATATAACCAGAGTTTAGGTGCTCACGTGGATAAAAGCTTCCAACGTAGTAGCCGTACCTGTTGAAAAAGTGTAGGATTATTTCGCTTTGAGTCAAAAACTCTAAAAATCTTTTGTTCAGCTCAACCTCTCCAAAGATGTAAATTTCTGATGTATTCTCAACTGGAATGAACTTTTGTACACCTTCGCTTTCAAAATACAGAGTGTTATTTTTTCTTCTCAAGACGCCGTCTGAAAAAATATAAAGTGATCTTTTCATGCCCAGCAAAACTCCTTATACGAACATTTTGAACATGCTTTGATTTTTTGCGGCTGGGGTGGTAATTGAGAGTACAAAAATGAATCAATCTCTTGTGTAAGAGTTTCTATTTCTTCTATATCATCAGTGGTGAGTTCAACATCAAAAGTCTTTTTCTCTTCAGGAATAAGAAGTTTGCCGCGCGCTTTAATATTGTTTTTAAAGAGCTTATACAGGTAGAATTTTAGTTGCAAAATTGCAGCATTCTTTGCACGTGACGATTTTTTGATTTCCCCAACCAATAACACTTCATCTTCTTTCCTTATAAGGTCTAAAACTACCCCGTCAAAGTATACTTCTTTTCTGTCGTTTTTGTAATACTCTTGCGATATTAACTTGCCTATCTCCAAAAATGGGTTGTCTGACGATGGTCCAATGTTTCGTGACAAAAGCCATGCTTGTCTTTTGCAAACAATGTACGCTTGTACAATCGAACCTTTAACCTCAAAAAGCTTTTCCGTATGCATCTAACCCTTCTTTCTTTCGTAAAAGGTTAATCTTTAACTTTGCATTTACAATTTTACCTGCTTTAAAACCTTTAAGAAAGGTCAAATTTTATGCGAAGTTTATGGGAAATGTTACCACAAGAAGTAGAATTTTAAAAAACTTGTTTATTCTTCATCTCTATTTTCTTCTATACACTTAATTTCTTTATATGTTTTTGTTCAGAATATTTTTTTGTTCAGAGATACCAATTTTGATATTTCAAAACATCAAGACAGGATAGATTGCTCTATACAGGATAATTGAAATGCATTGCATATGTAAAATCAGAAAAGATATTTTGATTTGTCTTTAGGCATTGAGTGCTTTTTCTCATCCACCAATGGTGCTTTTCCCTCTCCTCAATCCCCAAAGGGGAGGCTACAAACAGGCGATAAAGAGGACGCTTGGGTATGAGATATAGTTTCAATCCCCAAAGGGGAGGCTACAAACGAGGTCTTATATTCACAACTTTAGGATCCCTTATGGGTTTCAATCCCCAAAGGGGAGGCTACAAACCGAGAAATTTATGGAAGGTTTAAAGAGAGAGTTAAATTGTTTCAATCCCCAAAGGGGAGGCTACAAACTAATGCAACAGGGTTAGCATTTGATATTAATGGTGATGGGTTTCAATCCCCAAAGGGGAGGCTACAAACCAGGTATATAGGATTTGATGATATATTAATTTATACGTTTCAATCCCCAAAGGGGAGGCTACAAACTGTTAAATACAGAGGAGATTAAAACGTTATATTATTGTTTCAATCCCCAAAGGGGAGGCTACAAACTCTTTGTGCCCACCCTTTTTATAAAAATATTTAATGTTTCAATCCCCAAAGGGGAGGCTACAAACAATTTCTGAAAAGGCAGGTATTTCACAGAAACAGGCGTTTCAATCCCCAAAGGGGAGGCTACAAACTATCAAGGCAATGCGAATTTATTGATTTCAAACAAGTTTCAATCCCCAAAGGGGAGGCTACAAACCTTTGAAACAGCTAAAAAAGAATGTGGAACTGACAAGCGTTTCAATCCCCAAAGGGGAGGCTACAAACACTTTTCCACGAACTGTTTTTGAACAATTGTTAGCGGTTTCAATCCCCAAAGGGGAGGCTACAAACCCTCACCAAAGCCGACGGCTTGGCTTTCTTCAACGGGTTTCAATCCCCAAAGGGGAGGCTACAAACTAAAAAACCTGAAATGACAGATGTAGTCAATATTGAGTTTCAATCCCCAAAGGGGAGGTTACAAACTGCTTTAACATCAAGCAAAAAATTCAACCAGCCCTTGTTTCAATCCCCAAAGGGGAGGCTACAAACGTACAATGGTGGCGGGGTTGGAGATAGTTGGTCTAAGTTTCAATCCCCAAAGGGGAGGCTACAAACAATAAAGAAGTTGTAAAAAAATTTTTTGAAGGTAATGTTTCAATCCCCAAAGGGGAGGCTACAAACTTTGTTGTATAAATATAGTGTTGATACAAGTATGGCGTTTCAATCCCCAAAGGGGAGGCTACAAACACAAGAAATAATTGATATGTATAACAGTTTAGAGCCGTTTCAATCCCCAAAGGGGAGGCTACAAACTAGATCAGTTGCAAAAAGATGTTGAAGATGCTACAGTGTTTCAATCCCCAAAGGGGAGGCTACAAACTAACAGTGAACTGTTAGAAGCATTAGCTCAGAATATGTTTCAATCCCCAAAGGGGAGGCTACAAACTTTGGGGCGGCTTTAGCCGCCCCATTTATTTAACCTGTTTCAATCCCCAAAGGGGAGGCTACAAACAAGCAGGTACTGAGTTGCTTGATGGCAAAAAAATCAGGTTTCAATCCCCAAAGGGGAGGCTACAAACAAGCAGGTACTGAGTTGCTTGATGGCAAAAAAATCAGGTTTCAATCCCCAAAGGGGAGGCTACAAACGGAAAGATTCAAATGGTAGAAATATTGCTTTAGTGAAGGTTTCAATCCCCAAAGGGGAGGCTACAAACAGATTAAAAGATTTTGCAGGTTTATTAGGTATAGATAAGTTTCAATCCCCAAAGGGGAGGCTACAAACGTATAACAAGTTTTGCAGGGTCAAGTATTATAAAATGTTTCAATCCCCAAAGGGGAGGCTACAAACCATAAAGATGAAATTGCAGTTATGACACAGGAAGAAGTGTTTCAATCCCCAAAGGGGAGGCTACAAACACTTTGATTGGCTTTCAAAAATTTCAATGAGTCAAGCGTTTCAATCCCCAAAGGGGAGGCTACAAACAATTGCAAGAACTATTAGAAATTTAGAAGAATTAATGAAGTTTCAATCCCCAAAGGGGAGGCTACAAACACGTTGGAAAGCTTGATTTTATTATATCAACTTTATGCAATGGTGTCAATGTTTTTATATCAGTACATCATATCAAAATAACACACAGTTCAGAAAATTCAAGGGATAAAACACTCTCGAACCCCTCCGTCTATCCAGCAGCTGCCAGAAATCAACTCAAAATCTTACCACATCTAAATGAAACCGTGTCCAAATTGAACCCCAGAATTTTTGCACTTAAGATCGACGGATATGACTTTTGGTCAAAATGAATGAATATAAATCTTATTTTGAATAATATTCAAAAAGCATTGTCTTCCTAGCTATTTTGATTTGACTTTCACGAGTACCTCAAAGAGTATATAGCTTAAGAATAATTGATCCAAGCTACAAAGAAGAATTAAATTTAGCATAAGATGGCGTGAACTTCAGAAAATCAAAAACGCAATAGAAATCTAACTGAAACCGTGTTATAATATTTATTGACTTCAAAGTTATTAACTTTAAAGTTAGTAACTCTGGAGTTAGTAACTTTAAAGTAGGTGATTTTATGTTTGTTGGAAGAAGGTATGAACTTGAAACATTAAACAGACTTTATAATGAAGACAAATTCCACTTTGTTGTTGTGTATGGAAGAAGACGTGTTGGAAAAACTACTCTGCTTACTGAGTTTTGCAAAAACAAACCCTCAATATTCTTTGTTGCTGAGGAATACAATAATAAAATTAACCTTGAATCTTTTTCAGATAAGGTACTCTCTTATTTTAGCCTTGGGGGATTGTTAAGCAAATTTGAATCATGGGAGAAGGCATTCATATTTTTGGCACAGCAAGCAAAGGATAAAAGGTTAATTGTCGTAATTGACGAATTTCCTTATATAGTAAATTCGAACAAAAGTATACCATCGCTTCTGCAAAATTTGATTGACCATCATTTAAAGAACACCAAACTTTTTTTGATTATCTGTGGATCTTTGGTAAGTTTCATCGAAAAGGAAGTTTTAAGTTATAAAAGCCCTTTATATGGTCGTAGAACTACTCAGTTAATAGTGGAACCATTTGATTTTTTTGAAAGTAGAGAGTTTTTTCCCAATTATAGTTTTGAAGATCAGGTTACTGCTTATGGAGTTTTGGGAGGAATTCCTCAATATTTGAGTATCTTTGACAGCACAAAAGACATATACGAAAACATCAAGACAAAAATATTGGACAAGTCATCATATCTTTATGAAGAACCAAAACTGCTTTTAAGACAAGAAGTAAGGGAACCTGCTTTGTATAATTCGATAATAGAAGCAATAGCAACAGGCAGCAGCAAATTAAACGAGATAGCTGCAAAAGTGGGAGTTGATACTGATAAGTGTGCAAAATATATTTCTGTACTCATAGACCTGAAAATTCTTGAAAAGGTAACACCTTTGAAGCTTGAAGCAAAGAGCAGAAAGAGCATTTACAGAATCAAAGATAATTTCTTTAGATTCTGGTATCGATTTGTTTTTACCAACAAGACTCTAATTGAACAGGGGTTGATTGATGAAGTTGTTGAGAATAAAATCAGACCTTTCATGAGCGATTTTATTGGAGAGGTTTACGAGCAGGTATGTATGGATTACCTCAAGATTTTGAACAGGGAGAAGAAACTGCCTTTTATCTTTGAAAATATAGGTAAATGGTGGGGGAATAATCCTTATAAAAAGCGTGAAGAAGAAATTGATATAGTAGCATTCAATCAAGATAATATACTTTTTGGCGAGTGCAAATGGAGAAACCAGAAGGTTGACATGTCTGTTTTAAATAACCTGATAGAAAAGAGTATGATTTTTAATCACCATAAGAAATTCTATGTATTATTTTCAAAAAGTGGTTTTACGGATGAGGTAATAAGTTTTGCTAAACAAAATCCTCATGTGTTTTTAGTCAGTGAATTTGACATTTAAAAAATAGGTCAGATCATTTGTGTAATTAAAGAGTTATTTAAAGAATCAAAAGCGAAACTTCGCATATTTTTTGTATAGCAATATCAGCAAAAATTGACAAAATTATCTTTTCTGCATACAGAGAAGCTCTGAGCGTGCTTTTAGAAGCTGCAGAGGTTAATCTTTACGACTTTGCATACAACTTTGGTGACTGTTTAGATAGGGTTTTAAGAAATATTCAGAGAAAGAAGGCTTGCAAGTTCAAGGACGTGATTGAAGAGTTAAAAATGGAATTTTTCGAGCCATGGGAAGATTATGAACAAAAGGATCCTCAACTGTGGAAGGAAGATAGAACCAAAAGAGAATAACCTCGATTTTTGTAGTTTTTGCGAAAGCTTTGTAGATCTTGGCGATGAACTTATGAAGAGCTTGTTTATTATAGATTCATGGGGAAAGGAAAAAGGGTTTTTAGGATTTTCTGATATTTACAATGTGATTAAAGCTTTTGGTAGATACGAAGTATTTGCCTCACAAGAGCTTCTTGACATGTTTTGTCAGATGGTTTATGTAAAATAGATTTTATAAAACTTTGCTTTTCAGCTTGTGCAGGTTAGATTCTAATTTTCTTCGCAGAAAAATTAACTTTTGTAAGCTTTTCATAAAGGGTAAATTATAAGTAGTAGAAAAGTGTTGCGAGGTGAGAAGCGATGTCGCTAAGTTCTCTTCTTGGCGCATCAATAATGCTCAATGGACTTGCAGAAGGGTTAAAAGTTTTTGCAATTATTGTTGTTCTGGGGTTTGTTATAAAAGGGCTTTGTCAAGGTTTTAAAAAGGCGCTTGCAAAAAATTAATGTATTTGCAAAGGAATAATAGCTTCTGACAACACTCTAAAAGGGCTTGGGAGCCACAAAATGGCTTTTCCAAGCTTTTTTTCGGAGAAGGATCATATCTCAATCCCCACTGGAAAGGCTACAAATCCTCTCTCCCACCTCAATCCCCAAAGGGGAGGCTCTCCCCTCTCCTCAATCCCCAAAGGGGAGGCTACAAACCCCGTCATCGATGAAGGTCCAGATTCATATAACATAGGGTTTCAATCCCCAAAGGGGAGGCTACAAACGAAATTTTAAAGCGTTACGAAGAATGCCAGTATGAGTGTTTCAATCCCCAAAGGGGAGACTACAAACACGATACTTAGTTAACGGTGACACAACAAAAATAAGGTTTCAATCCCCAAAGGGGAGGCTACAAACCTATCATGAAGGGCGAGAAAGAGTAAAAACAGTTGGGTTTCAATCCCCAAAGGGGAGGCTACAAACTATGTTGATGGTAATGATGGTTTATCTTCGGGTAATGAGTTTCAATCCCCAAAGGGGAGGCTACAAACGATATTTTGAAGTAAGAGAAGTTTCGACGATTAGAGGGTTTCAATCCCCAAAGGGGAGGCTACAAACATTATAACGAGACAAAAGTTTTTATGGTTTATACAAGTTTCAATCCCCAAAGGGGAGGCTACAAACTACTAGGAATAATTCAAGAAGATTTAATTTTGAGGAGTTTCAATCCCCAAAGGGGAGGCTACAAACTATAAGATGTTAAGGGTAAAAAAAGTAGAGAAAGAGGTGTTTCAATCCCCAAAGGGGAGGCTACAAACTACTAGGAATAATTCAAGAAGATTTAATTTTGAGGAGTTTCAATCCCCAAAGGGGAGGCTACAAACTACTTTAAAGGATTTTGGATATATATCAAATAATAGGTTTCAATCCCCAAAGGGGAGGCTACAAACATACCAAATTAATCAGGGCTAAAGAGATTATTGACAGTTTCAATCCCCAAAGGGGAGGCTACAAACTTCCTAACTTAGCACATGCCAATAATCTCCTGTACCCGTTTCAATCCCCAAAGGGGAGGCTACAAACTGTAAAAGAAGTAGAATATAAACAACCTGATGACAGTTTCAATCCCCAAAGGGGAGGCTACAAACGTTGTATCAGTTGTTCATCATGGTTCTTATATGCAGGCGTTTCAATCCCCAAAGGGGAGGCTACAAACGATGATTTTGTTAGTATTTTGCTTAAAATTAAGTATGTTTCAATCCCCAAAGGGGAGGCTACAAACATGTTAGGACTTGCTGGAGGATCTAACCAGTATGTGTTTCAATCCCCAAAGGGGAGGCTACAAACATAATAATGAACTTGATGATTTTGCTAATTATGATTCGTTTCAATCCCCAAAGGGGAGGCTACAAACGCTTGAATAATATTTGCTACCTATGTAGTCTGTGAGTTTCAATCCCCAAAGGGGAGGCTACAAACGGGTCAAGAATAGAAATAAAATACTGATCGTTGACCGTTTCAATCCCCAAAGGGGAGGCTACAAACGGGTATAATCTCGTTTACAGTGTGTGAAGGCGATCGTTTCAATCCCCAAAGGGGAGGCTACAAACACGTTCAAGAGCTTGATTTTATTATATCAAGATTATACACCCCTGTCAATGTTTTTATATTAAAACATTTGTGAAAAACTCAAATCAACCCAGAAGAATCAAGGGATAAAAGCCCATAAAATCTTTCCGTCTATCCAGCTGCTGCCAGAAGTTTGGTCTAATCTACGTACTGCAGGCTTGAAACCGAATACAATATGAACTTAAAAATTTTGCTATCGGAGGTCGACAGATGTGACTTTTGGTCAAAAAGCATAAATATGATAAATAAAGCTCAAATTTTAGTATAAACTTGCAATTGTCTGTAAAATGGCTATAGAGAATACTAAAACTAAAACAGTACAGAATTTTAATTGCGCAATCTACAAAATATTTAGAAGAAAGCCTTGTCCTTTTAGAATGGGGATAAAAACAATGATTGAAAAGTAGATATAAATTTAATATTTTCATTTTTGAATATAGGTGGTATAATTAAATAAAGTGCCAAAAACTGCTGGTTTCGACATAATGTTATTATTTTTTCAAGTCCACGAACTCACCTTTAGAATGATCTAAACATAAACCCTTGAATGGTGTTTTTACAAAAACCCATAAAAGAAGGTGGTATTTAAAGATGGTCTTTTATAACACCAACTTATCTGAGGAGGAAAAGCGTTTTAATTTACGTCTTTTTTTGGGTGCGCTTTTGCACGATGTTGGAAAGTTTTATATGAGAACAAATAACAAAGATGCAAAAAAAACAATAGAAGAAGGATATAAGACATTTTACAAAGAAGAAGGTGCTTTTGCACCACGCCACCAAGAATGGGGTGCATTCTTTGCAGAAAATACAATTCCAAAGAAATTACAGGTAACATCACTAATTTTAAACCATCACAAACCTTCGGAGTATGAAGAACTTTTGATTTCCATTGCTGACAGAATTTCTGCTGCAACTGACAGAGAAGACTACAGTGAATCAGAGGAAAATAGCCAGAAAGTAAAGCAAATGATTTCAATCTTTTCAAACATCATACTTGATAGGCAAGATGATGAAAAACCAGAACAAAATGTGAGTTATAAATTTTTGTCGAAGAAATACGATGTAAAATTTCCTCAAGCTTTACCAAAAAATGACTTCTCAGAGGATTATCAAAACTTATGGGAAGAATTTGTCTCTAAGATGAATCAATTGCGCAAGCATTTTGAGGATCATTCAATTGACGAGGAGAACTACATAACAGCAGTTTACAATCTTATGCAGCAGTATACATACAACATCCCATCAGCCTTTTATCATAGCAAACCAGATATTTCACTTTGGGCACACAGCAAATCGACAGCAGCAATTGCATTCTGCCTTGATAGAGAGTTAAAATACAGATTCAAAGATGATATAGTAAAGATGAAAAAAGAGCTTGAAGGAATTTTGACAAAACTGAAGAACAAAAGCTCAATTCAAAAAGGAGATGGGGAGCTGTTTTGTCTTGTAAAAGGCGATGTTTCAGGCATTCAAGATTTTGTATTTGATACCAGAATGGACGGTGCACTAAAAGCTCTCAAAGGAAAGTCATTTTACATAGCATTTCTGCTGGACACAATAGCAAGGTTTATACTAAAAGAAGAAAATATGCCCATTTGTAATCTTATATACAACGGTGGAGGACATTTTTACCTTTTGATGCCCAAGTCATTTGAAGAGAGGCTACATCAATACCAGAGCATGATTGACAATGTTATGTTCAAAGCCCACAAAGGGGCACTTAATGTGCTTCTTGAAAGTTGCAGCATTGACCTTGCATCATTTATGGGCAATATTGGTGAAAAGTTTGATGAGGTTGCAAGAAAAATTCAAATCAGAAAGAGTAAAAAGTTCAGTGATATCATCAAAAATGAGCAGATGAGATTTTTTGAGCCATTTGATGATTTTGAAAACAAATGTCCGCATTGTGGCAATATAGCAAACACAAATGATTTAGGTGAAGTTGTATGTTCTTTCTGTGATAGCTTTGTTGACCTTGGGGAAAGACTCATAAAGAGTTTGTTTATAATTGACAGCTGGCATAAACCAGTAGTTTCGGAAAAGCTGGATAATATATATAAAATTTTGACTGCCTTTGGGAGAAAGATAGAATTTTCATCCAACTATGAAAGCATTTCAAACACCATAATAATAGATATGGTAAAGGTTCAAGAAGAGTTAAAGAATGGGAATTCGTTGCTCAAAAGAGAGGCATTTGATCCAGAATATTATGAAGCACTTAACATATCAACATATGCACCAATTGACAAAAGTGGCAATATAAAACTTTTAGATGATATTGTAAAAGAATCAAAAGGGCTTTCAACATGGGGAATAGTGCGAGGTGATGTTGATAATCTAGGAAGAATTTTTAAGGATGGTTTAAAAGAGAAAAATTCACTTTCAAGAGTAATGACATTGTCTCAGGAGTTTTCGTTGTTTTTTGGCTATTTCTTTAATAAACTCACGAAAGAACAGAGCACCAATTCAATTGTGATTTACGCAGGCGGGGATGATTTTTGCGTACTTGGACCGTGGACAGACATGCCTTATTTGGCTGGCGCAGTTTATAAAAAATTTAGGGAATATGTTTGCCAGAATAAAGACATAACACTCTCTATGGGTTTTGAGATAGCACCTGATAAAAAGTATCCAATTTACAGAGTTGCAACGGTTTGCGGCGATCATCTTGATGAGGCAAAGAAGTTTGAACGTGATAATGGGAAGAAGAAGGATTGCTTTGCTTTTTCAGGACATTTTGTTGGCTGGGAAGAGTTTGATGATCTTAAGAATATAAAAGAAAAGATAGTGAGCCTTGTAAGTGAAAAAAATGTATCAAAAGCTCTAATAAATGCAATATACACAGTTGACAAGCTTGGAAAAATGGCAAAAGAAAATGGCGAAATATTTAAATCATGGAGATTTGTATATTATATAGCAAAGCTAAAAGATAGATACAGAAAATTAAAAGATGAACTTGATGAAATTTTAAAAGCTATAATCGAGGAACAAACAAATTCACTCTACAAGCATGCTTATTTAGCAGCCCGATGGGCTGAGCTTGAGATGAGACATTAATGATTTAGATTGGAAGGAGGGAATTTTTGATATGCCAGGCGTTGATATCAGAGCTTTAAAAAATGATATATTGAGCAAAATTGAGACTGCTATTGATCCTGGTAAGGACAAGGATGGCAAAGCATTTTCTGAGGTTGCAGAGAAAACAGGTCAGCTTTTGAAAGAGTCCAATGTAACGGTTACACAGCTGAGAAAAGTCTTCACAGAGGTCAAAAGACTTTCTCCAGAGAATGAAAACTATAAGTACAAGCTAAAGCTTTTGAAAGCAAAAATGGCGTATACATCAGGAAGATTTCCGAAACTAAAAGATTTCCAAGAGATAGTCAATAAAGCATTGCCAGTTGCAGAGCAAAATGAAAAAACATTACAGAGATTTAAAGACTTTTTTGAGGCAGTTGTTGCATACCACAAATTCTTTGGTGGAAGAGAATAAAAAACAATCAAAAGCTGTTGGGAGGTTGAATGCAACATGGATGTTATTTTAAAGGGCAAGTATGTTGTTACATGTAAAATAAAGGCAGTAACAGGTCTTCACATAGGAGAAGGGAATAACAGCTTAGAGATAGGTGGTATTGATAATTCTGTTATAAAAGATGCTGAAGGCAAGCCATACATACCAGGTTCTTCGCTGAAAGGTAAAATGCGTGCGTTGATGGAATTTGCAGAGAAAAAAGTCAAAGAGGATTTGCTGGTGGTAACCAAAAAAGAAAAAGACGGATCATCTGGGATTTGCATTCATATGTGTGGCGACAAAGACTGTGTTGTATGTGGACTTTTTGGCAGAAACCACGGCGAGCATGAGCTTAAAAACGGCAAAAAAGTAGATTTTACAGATGCTGTTATTCCAACAAGATTAATTGTTCGTGATGCAAAGCTAATAAAAACTTCTATCACAGACGAGATGAAAGAGAATCTGGAACTTGAGTGGACAGAAGTCAAATTTGAAAACAACATAGATAGAATAACATCAAAAGCAAATCCAAGACAGAGCGAAAGAGTACCTGCAGGTGCAGAGTTTGAGGCTGAGTTTGTTGTGAACAGGTTTGAGGTTGATGGCAAGGATGATGGTGACCTTTACATTAAAAAGTTAATACAGGCAATGAGGCTGCTTGAAGATGATTATCTTGGCGGGCAGGGTACAAGAGGAAATGGCAAGGTTCAGTTTGTTGGTATAAAGATTGAGTATAAAGACAAGGAATGCTACCTGACTGAAGGCCAGCCAAAAGTGATTGCTGAAGCAAGAGACCTCAAAAATCTTCAATTTTGAAGGATGGATAGGCTATGGAGACAAAAAAGCTTTTTAAAGTCAAAATCAAGTTCAAAACACCTGTTCATTTTGGAGCAAAAGAAAAGACTTACAATACAACCCAGACCATGGCACACTCTGACACAATCATGAGTGGGATTGTAAATGCGTATTCGCTACTTTTTGGAAAGCAAAAGACAGATGAGCTAATTAAAGGTTTTTTGGATGGCAAACCTGCTTTTAAAGTATCATCAACAATGCCATATATAGAGGATAAGTTTTTTGTGTTCAAACCTATGGGGTTAGATTTGCATGAATATGTAAAATCTGATGATATTAAGAAGATAAAAAAAGTCAGATTTGTTGATGAAGAGGATTTAACAAACCTTTTTAAAGGGAATTTTGAGCCAGCAGGTGAGTTTTTAGTAAAATCAGATGAAAAGGAAAAACTTTCTTCTACTTTCTTGACAACCAAAGAAAGGGCAAGAGTAACGATAGATAGAGCTACATCTTCTTCAAACATCTACTATTTTTCACATTGCCAGTTTAAAGAAAATGCAGGTCTTTGGTTTTACCTTGAGATATTAGATTCTGCTTTAGAAAATGAGATAAAGGCTGCAATCAGGCTTTTGGGAGATGAAGGCATAGGCGGGGATAGAACAGCCGGCTTAGGGTTATTTAAGCCAGAATTCTTAGATGCATCTTCCAAAGACACGAAAGAGAGTGAATATTACATGACACTTTCACTGACAAATCCAAAAGACAGCAGCGAAATAGAAAAATTTAAGTTCTATGATATCACCACAAGGTCAGGGTATATCTACTCAAAAGGCGATTTTGGTACGAAAAAGAAGGCTGTTAGGATGTTTTCTGAGGGAAGCATTGTAAAAGGTGAAATTTTCGGCAGGGTGGTAGATGTCACACCAAACGGTTATGATTCACATCCTATCCTCAGATATGGTTTGGCGTTTTTGATTCCCCTGCCAAAGGGGGTGAGCTTTATTGGGGAGCAGAATATATGAAGTTGAGGTTTTAACCCCGGTTGTGATAGGTGGGCAGGATAAACTCCAAAGCTTTGAGTTTATAAAAGAAGGCGATTTTTTAAGGGTCATCAATTTTGACAAGCTGTTCGAGATGAGTTTTACCAAAGAAGGTTTGATTGATACAATCACAAAGGCACTTGAGACAAATCCAAAAGGCTTTAAATTGAGTGATGTTATAGAAAAGTATGCAATTGATATTGAAAGGTGCACGAGGTACAGGATAAAATTAGATGGTGTAAAGAATTTACAAAATGAGGTTGTAGCGTTTATAAAAAGTGCAGGGAGAGCATATATTCCTGGTTCGTCTTTAAAAGGTGCGGTGAGGTCGTTTATTACAAAGGCGTTAAAAGATCCTTTGCTCAAAAAATATGAAGAGGCTCTTGACTTTGCATATGAAAAAAATTTAAAAGAAAAAAATCCAAGAAATAAAATTGACCCCAAAGAGGTTGATGATAAGCCAGAGGAGAGCATTTTTTCACAGCCTTATTTTTCACCTTTTAAGTTCCTTCAGATAAGCGATACTGATTTTGTGTCATATGAAAAAATGTTTGGCTATGAGATAAAGGTAATGAATATCTGCGATGGCAAAGTCAAATGGTACCACAGACAGGGCAATTTTGATGACCCACAAAGTGGTCTTTCAATTGTTGCAGAAGGGATTAGTCCAAAAACTTCTTTAAAAGGCACAATGAAGATTGAAGATAAATTTGTTTTTGGCAGTGCAGTAACATCTGGTTTGAAAGACAAATTTGATGGAGTTAGCGGCTACAAAGACAGTGTAGAATTCTTGACAAAGGTAATAAATAGTGCAACAGAAAGGTATATATCGAAAGAGATAGAGTTTTATAGAAATTATAAACTAATACAAATTGTTAAAGAATATGAAAAGTTAATGGACATTTTGAAAAAACTTGCTCCAAATCAGTTTTTGATTCAATTAGGATTTTCGACAGGGTATTGTTCAAAGACAGTTGGAATGTATTTTAAAAAAGAGAGCTTTTCAAAACTAAAAGTTGTTGATAGTAGCTCAAAAATTTATCCTGAACTTTTTCCAAAAACAAGAAGAATTATCTTCAAAAATGGCGAGATTGCAACAATCCCCGGCTGGATAAAGGTGACAATAGGTTAAGAAATACTTAAAAATATTTAAAGGTTGTGTAGAGTATGGCGCATTATTTTGTTTTCAATTTTTTTGCAAAAGAGGATGGAGTTTTTCTTCCATCCTCTTATTATAATGAACTTTTTCATGTAATAAGAAAGCTACTTTCTACAGAACTGTTCACAATAACGACTGTGAGAACCAGAAACAAAAGAGAAGTAGAAGATGGTGTTTGGGTATTTGAGAATTTCAGAATATACCTTGCAACGCCTTTTGTTGAGCTTGTTACTCAAAATATATTTAAAATTTATGAAGTCTTGAACAGCTTATTTAAAGGAATCTGTTTAAAGAGTATTTCATCCAGGAAAGTGGAGGTAAAATCAAAAGGAACTTTGCTCAGCGGTGTATATGCTCAAAAAGAAGGAAGGTGCATAGAATATGAAAAGGAACCAGAGATTTTTTCCGAAACTCTTCGACAACAGCTTCTTGACATCTACTACAAGAGATTTGGCAAATATCCTGAAGACCAGAGGTTCTTCTTTTTAATAACCAAAGATTTAAAAAAGCAGCATGTTATTGACGGTAGAATAGAATATTTTGGCAAAATTGAAATTTTTGCATCAAAAGAACTTTTGGAAATGTTTTGTCAGATGTTTCATATAAGATAGATATAATATAATCAGAATATCCATAAACAATTTCCAAGCAGATCTTTCGGGCTCAATCTCAAGTTTTCTACAAAATTTTTTATTGATTATTTTAGACAGTCTCAGATTTTTTGCAAAAGATTACATATTTATATATATAGAAATATATGAAAAAACGTTTTTGAAGTAAAAAGGGGGTTTTTGGGTTGAGTAAAAATAAAACCGTAAATATTCTAATTTCAGTTATAGGCAAAGGTCGGTTAAAAAAAGACCAAACAGTGGGGTATGAACAAACTGAGTATGTTTTCAATCCTGACAAGAGTAAAAAGTACATAGCCACAAGAACAGCTTTTTTTGGAATTGCACTTTACGAATATCTTAATGAAGTAGAGAATATGCAAATTGACAAGTTTATCTTGATTGGTACTGACCAGTCAGCATGGTCAGAGCTTTACCAGATATTACCTCATGATGTACAAAACTCAGAAGATATAACTGCGATGTGCTTAAAAGTATATGAAGAAGAAAAGAAAGGTATTCAAGACAATACACTTTCAGCATGGCAGAATACTTTAACAAAGTACGTACCACAGCTGAAGTTTTACAAAATAAAGCCGCTTGAGCTTGGCAGAGGTATTGATATACTTTTAGAAGAGCTTGATAAAGATGGTGAGTACAACGTAATCTTTGATATGACGCATGCATTTAGGAACATTCCTGTAGTTTTTTCATATGGTATAATGCTTTTGAAGTATTTGAGAAAGATAAACAGCATAAGAATATTCTATGGTGCACATGATATGCGAGACTATTTTTCAGGGATTGAGGATGGGCAATCTCCAGTTATTGAGATACCTTTCATTGACAAGCTTGTCAGATTAATAGAATCTATGGCGACATTCCAAAACTCAGGTTATTTTGTACCGCTGCTTGAGCAAATAGGTCTTGGCGACAGAGAAAAGACTTATTTCAAGCTTGAGATGAACCGCCAGCCGCGAAGAGAAATTGAAGAGATAATAAAAGGACTTGAAGACAAACAAAAAATGGTTGATCATTCTTTTGAAAAAGAAATAGTTGAGATAATGTACAAAGAGTTTTCTGAGATGAACAGACAGGAAAAACTTTTTCAGAGGATGTACAAAAGGTCGCAGTTTTTCTATGAAAGAAGGCAATATCTTAAAGCCTTGATTCTTCTTTATGAAGCAATAATTGTACTTTTTGCAGATGTGTATAAGATAAAAGATAATATGGGTTATGATGCACGCGAGGAAGCAAGGAAAAAACTAAAATTGGAAATGAAAAATGTTGTATTTAAATCAGATTCAAACAAACTAATCAAAGAACAAGACGAGGCAAGAACAATTGAAGAATTGGAATATCTAAGGAATGCTGCAGTGCATGGTTCATCACCACGCGGCAATCAGAACTACTTAGAAAATGTGGAGGAATTCAAATTATTATTAAATTCAGCAATGAATTTATTTGAAAAGATGTTGAAAAGGAGAAGTGAGAATTAATAAAATTTGAAATGAATTCCTTGCCTTTTCGCATAATATTTGAACTGTTTTAATGTGTGAAAATCAAATTATATTTATTTCATTGGGGATTTTATATTTTATGTTAAAATTCATAACTGGGGGTTATAAAAGGTTTTTTTAAGATATAGGCTGCTTGGATCAAAAGATACTTTTGAAAATAAACAAGGTAGAACATCGCTTTCTTTTATACTTTTTCCAATAAACTCCCAAAAATCTTCTGTCGATGTTCTTAACTTTCTTATATGTTATTATGCAGACCTTGAGGACATTTATCCTGAAGGCTTGGATGAAGATGATGGAGAAGATGTAATTGAAGAGTAATTTCAAGTTAAATTAGATAAATATAAAGGCACTGATGGTAAATAAACCTGATATCAGTGCCTTTTTTTGTCTAAAAGTAATTCTTTATGATATTTAAATAAAGGATTTTTCATCTATTTGTCGAAAGGCTTTTGCATCCTGCCCTTGACAAACAGTTTTTAGAGAGTGTGCTAGTAGATAACAGCAAGCTTGGAAGGATATCACCTTTTCTTCATGTTGATAAGAATATTATCAACTGGGGGCAGGCGATGAATATATACTTTTTAGATATTCTTACAAGAAATCACTTTCCTGAAGTGATTGGATATCCAGAACCGCTTCACAAGGCAGACAGAGGAACTAAAACACTGCTTAAATTTGCAAAAGGTATAATCCAGAGCAGTCAACAGCTTTATAAAAAAGATCCGCTTAATATGACTTTTAGAAAGTTCCGAGATAGTCTCAAGTTTGATGATGAGGAGTGAAAAAATGTTCAATACAGAGATTGTCGGACGCATGATGAAATATGACAGCGATGTTTATTCAAGATACAAAGCAGAAATCTGGTTTGATTATACAAAAAAAGCTATTAATGAGATAAAAGAAGGCGAGCTTGTAGCAGTTCAGATTATTTAAAGGTATTCTGACTATCAGTTCAACAGGTATATTTTTTGCTGCTTCTGGAATGTCTACTATTTTCCTAATTATCATTTTATTCATCTTGCGTTTCAATCCCCAAAGAGAAAACTCCACTCCTCTTACCAATCCCCAATGTGCAGGCTTTCCCTCTCCTAAATCCCCAAAGGGGAGGCTACAAACATGAAGGTAAAGGTCATGGCAGATGAAGGTGAATTGTTTCAATCCCCAAAGGGGAGGCTACAAACCTGTTTAGCAATGAGATTTATTTCACGAACAACAGCTTGTTTCAATCCCCAAAGGGGAGGCTACAAACTTGACTTTTCTCAAACTGCAATCATCACAGCAAAGCTGTTTCAATCCCCAAAGGGGAGGCTACAAACAATGCTTTAGCCAAGACCGTGTGTTTATTGCTTATCGGGTTTCAATCCCCAAAGGGGAGGCTACAAACTATATGCTGCTTATTGTTATCATGGTAGGACTAAAGTTTCAATCCCCAAAGGGGAGGCTACAAACGCTTGATATTCAAGCTAAAGTCGTTTACGAAAACGAGTTTCAATCCCCAAAGGGGAGGCTACAAACTAAAATCAAACTTGCGAACTTCTTTGAAGTTTCGCTGTTTCAATCCCCAAAGGGGAGGCTACAAACAGCTGAAAGGCTGCATATCGGTGTAAGGACATTAGCGTTTCAATCCCCAAAGGGGAGGCTACAAACCTGCAGAGCTGCAAAGGATATTGTGAAGCTTGGCATGTTTCAATCCCCAAAGGGGAGGCTACAAACGCTTGATATTCAAGCTAAAGTCGTTTACGAAAACGAGTTTCAATCCCCAAAGGGGAGGCTACAAACCTTTAATTTGCTATAATCATCCGTATCTAAAAACGTTTCAATCCCCAAAGGGGAGGCTACAAACATAAAAGATGAGAAAGAGAAGGAAGAAATAGAGATAGTTTCAATCCCCAAAGGGGAGGCTACAAACTCAAAATATTTACTCCCTAAATGCACATCTCCTATAGTTTCAATCCCCAAAGGGGAGGCTACAAACCCACGAAATTTACAAGTTTATGTAGCATCGTTTGTATTGTTTCAATCCCCAAAGGGGAGGCTACAAACACAATAAGAACAGATTTAGAGCAAGAACAATTTAAGCGTTTCAATCCCCAAAGGGGAGGCTACAAACAAAATTCCAGATTTTTAAATAAAGGAGGTGCTTACTAGTTTCAATCCCCAAAGGGGAGGCTACAAACACAGAACTACATTGCAAGCAGACTGTAGATGCGATGAAGTTTCAATCCCCAAAGGGGAGGCTACAAACGTTTTAAAAAGTGGTGTAATTACACCTGATCAATTGGGGTTTCAATCCCCAAAGGGGAGGCTACAAACGTATACGGTAATGAATTCTCAAACGAAGAATATGACTGTTTCAATCCCCAAAGGGGAGGCTACAAACTTGCAGGAGTGGGAAATAAGGTTTTCTTTCATTACCGTTTCAATCCCCAAAGGGGAGGCTACAAACTTTTTCGGGTGCGAAAATTCCAGATTTTTAAATAAAGTTTCAATCCCCAAAGGGGAGGCTACAAACAGACAAGCAGCGTTAAGAAGTGAAAAAAGTAAAGAGTTTCAATCCCCAAAGGGGAGGCTACAAACACGTTGGAAAGCTTGATTTTATTATATCAACTTTATGCAATGGTGTCAATGTTTTTATATCAGTACATCATATCAAAATCCTGCACAGTTCAGAAAAATCAAGCTCTAAAGTCTCATCTATTCTTTCCGTCTATCCAGCTACTGCCAGCAATTATTTCAAAGTCTGTGGTATAGGTACTGAAACCGAGTACAAAATAAACCTCAAAAAATATCCACCGGAGGTCGACGGAAATGACTTTTAGTCAAAAAGCAAATATATTCGTTATAAGTCAAATAAATATGCACATCAAGATAGTGTTTGTATAATCAAGTGCAAAGCTAATCTAAATACTTTATATTTGCTGTTCTAACAAAATATTTATGATAAAATAAATTTAATATACGATAAAAATCTGGGTTTTAATAAAATTTTTAAATTAGTAATAGTCTGTCTTCGCACAATTAAAAAGTGATAGAACAACAAAAACCAGGTCATAAGACTATTGTATGGGAGTTGAAAAATATGAGAAAAAGTTCCCTATATGAAAATCTGGTTGAGAGAATTGAAAATATAGTTTTGCAGTCTAAGGAGAACAAGAAAATATGGATTATTTTTTCAAATGAAGGTGAGTGGCAATCTTTTTTGGAATTTACAAAACTAAACGAAATTTATGATATATCTGCTGGTTCTCTGATAGCATTTTATCTTGATGTTTTGTATAAATATGGAATTGATATAGATCAATTATTTGAAGAACCGATGGATGATTATTTAGCCAGATGTAAATATACCGTTGATGATAAAGAAATTTCGGAGTTATTTTATAAACAGGATTTGCCAAAGAGGCTAAAACAGTGTTATGTCCAGTGGATCAAAGATATTATATCTAATATTAATGAACTTATAATCAAGAGAGGGTATAACGGAGTAGAAGATGTTTCTATTTCAAAAACAGGTAATATAAAAAGGTTAAAGAAAATAGCTGATGAGGTAAACAAAATAATTAATAGTAATATTTCTCTGGAGAATAAAATAGAAGAACTTGAAGCAAGGCTTAGTATTGAAAAAATAGAAAAGGATAAAATTTTTGAAGATATAACAAATCAACAAAATGAATTGAATGAGATTACGAAAAGGTAAGACCAAATCATAAGGGAAAGTCAAGTTTTAAAGCAGGAACATGAAAATAAAATTAAAATTTTAGAAGAAAAACGTCAAAGTTTGCTAATTGAAAAAGAGAGGTATATTGAAAGAGGTCTTAAAGAAGTTTTAATTGTCATAAGCGATGACTTTCCTGGTATTATAGATGCTGTCAAACTTGCTTATCCTCTTGCTGACCTTTAGCTTGCTTTTGTCCACCTCCAACAAAATAGCAGAAAACATATGACAAAAGATAAAGCTTTCTGCTTTTAACAAGAGTTAAGAACAGACTTAAAATTTCTTCCTCCGATTTTGATTGAGCTGTACTGAAATTTAAAGAACTTTGTGATGGATACCTTTCAAAATATCCTCGATTTTATTGCTGCAATATCAGAAAAAGCAGAGTTTTATTCTGTCCATATGAAATACCCTGAGGAATTAAGAAAGCTTTTTCTACAAACGCCGCTTTATGTGTAAATAGCATGATTGAGAAGGCAAGAAGTAAATTCAGGTGGATACTTTCAGCTGCCTGTGTCTTAGAAATTAATATTTACTTACAGGAAGAGAACTTACGCTATGCAAAACGGAAAAATGAAGTTCCAAGCATTAGAAAATGCATTAACAACATAACTCAACTCTACAAATTACGTTATAAATTGGAAACACAAAATTCTTGACAAGTCTCAGTTTTTTTGTTTTTAGATGCATCTTCAATGAACTCATTGTTCAAAAAAGGTAATATCTTATCAATTGTAAGCATTGTGGTTGCTGACTCTCCCTTTAGAAATAGCTTTTAAAAATAATCAACTTAAATTTTGTTCAGATTTTTTAAATTCACCTACGGTGGTTTATAAAAAGGTAATTTACTCAACTACCAGTGGTTTGTAGTCTTCGTCTCCATATTCGTCATATACATATCCACATACTCCACATCTTGGAGAATTTTGCCCGGATTCTATTTCTACCATTAATTCATCTTCATAACTGCAACTATCATTTTCCTTGCATTCATTACAATAAAAGCTACAGCAACCGTAACAGTAATGAGTAGCCATGTTGCCACAAACCGAACAGATATAAATTGGTGGATTGTTCCTTGCCATGATTTCAATTTTGTTATTTTGGTACCCTTGATATTTTTCGATAACCTTTATTGAAAGATGAGTTGTATCTCCAAAATCATATTCATAGTCAAATGTCAAACCCTCTTCTAACACTTTTTTGAGTTTAACTTTCATTGTTGTTGCATTTTCTTCAAAATCTAAAAATTCCATAAGAGTTTCTTCGTTGTTCAAATAATCAATTGCATTGATTTTAAACAAACTCAAATGTCCACAGCATTCACACCAAACATCTCTGAAAAACTGGTCAAGATCAAGCAGTGTAGCATTTTCATCAACCGAAATATACATCCAAAAAGTAGAAGGATTTTCTGCAAAGTTAACCTGAAGCAAGAATAAGTTTTTTAACTTTCCTCTTTTGTTTTTCAAAAATTCCTGATACTTAAGTCTTTTCTCGCATGACTTTAGATGTCTTGTTACATAAGTTTTTGTTATATCCTTACCACAATAATAACATTTTCCCTTCATTTACTTTTCTCTCCTATTAGAATGTTTCAAACCTTGAAAAACTTTTTATCATAATTATATCAACTTTAATTGCTGGCTTCAACAAATAGGATAATAGCTTAAAAAGGTAACCTTATCTTTCTTCGCATATTTTTTGATTTTTGAAAAACAAGATTAGCATTTAAAATTAATTTTGTAAGTGCTCAATTTTACAGGCAAAGAAAAAAGGGAGTGATAAAGATGTCAGTTCTTTTTTTGGATCTTATCAAAAAAGCCAAGGAAAATCACTCAAAATCATGTCTGAGATGTCCGGAAATTAATGCTTTGGCAATAGAAGGTTGCATTGATTGTATAAACAGAGTTCATTTTCCAAGAAAAAATAATGGTATTATAAGAGATTACGATTGTCAGAACATGATATACTACTACTGTGGAAGATTTACACTAAAACATGCAACTGAGTTTTATATTCTCATAAAGCAGGTTGAAAAAAACCTTCCAGATAAACTAAACGTAGTTTCGATTGGATGCGGACCATGCACAGATTTTGTTGCATTTGATAATTTTGTAAGAAAAAGCAGACCCAATGGGAAATTAATATATACAGGTTTTGATAAAAATCCTCTTTGGGCAAGTGTTCACGGTTTTATTGAAGATCTTGTTTCAGATAAAACAAACATTGATTTCAATGTTAATCAGCTTGATGTTATAAAACATATTGATAGTGTTATAGATTTTATTAAGGAAGAAAAACCCAACATAATTAGCTTTCAGTATGTTCTATCAGACATGGCTAAATTTTTTTCGCTGAAAGAGGTATGCGAATTTGCAGAAACAATTATTAAAACAGCATTTGCAGTTTTGCCAAGACCGGTAATAATACTCTTCAATGATACAAATGTTCGTGATATTTATACAAAACTTTACCCATCTGAGATAAAAGGAAGAGAGATCTTAAAACTGATTGCTGATAAAGTTTCTGTAAATCCTCTTGTGACAGTTGAAAAATTTTATTTCCCTTATAAAGAGAATGACAATTCTATAAAATTTGGAAAACCGCATTTTTGCAAAGAGATAAATCTTGATATGATTCCTCATGATTTGACAAGTTATTTTAGGATGTGGAATGAACTTAGAGGTGTTCAGCTTGCTGTTGTAAAAAGATAAAAATTAAATATTTTTCAAAAACCTCCTTGTCTTTTTTTGGCTGCAAACCTGCAGCGAAAAAAAATTAACACATTTTTCTCTGCCTTGAAAGGTAATTTTTATGCGAACTTTTAAACATAGAATGGAAAGATTTAATTTACTGATGAAGGTTTTTGCCATAAATTCAATTTGACAAGAAGTAGCTAAAGTTTCAATTTGCTACTTCAGGAGAGGTCTTTCAGGTCTGTTTGCACAAAACATACAGTCTTCGCTGCCGCATATTGGTTCGAGCCATACATTACACTCAGGACAATAATAACTATCATACTCCATATCATACTCAGATGCACTGCCACAAAAAGGACAAGATTTACTGGTATAGATATTATCTTCGGAAAATTTAATGGATAGATCTGCTTTTGGATTTGTTATATATTGTTTTTGATTCTCTAAAAAATTTATTATTGACAGAATTAAATCATTAGTGTTTTCATTAAATAATTCCTTTTCATTGTTATTATTCAAAAAACTCACACTCCTGTTACAGTATTGTGCTGATTTTTCTTAGTGAGCCAGAAAAAGTCCATCCCTGCCAATCCCAAAAGGGGAGGCTGCAAAACAAAAACCATATATTGGAAGAAAGAGCTGTCCAATTATCTTTTTAGACAGCCCTACTTTCTATTTTATGTTCAAACATTTCTCAATTTACCATGGATTTTCTCAACTCTTTAACCTTTTCAATCTGAAGTTCTGTAAGTTCAGCAACCTCTTCATCGCTAAATCCCTTTTGTATTAATCTTTTCGCAAACTCTATTGTGGCTTCGATTTTACCTTCAAGTTTCCCTTCAAGTTTTCCTTCGAGTTTCCCAGCCATAAAGTCTTTTGTTTTTGCTTCATCTAAAAGTCTTGCAACATTTGATATAAACTCACCCATGGCATTTACACCCCCTTCTGACAGTCTTCTTGCAACTGTATCATACTCTGACTTTTGTTCTTCAGAAAGCCTTGGTCGTATAATGCGATACGACCATTCCAAAAATCTATCTACATTCTTTTTACTTAGATTTTTTAAGTTTTCTTCAACCTCTAAAAGCCTTCTTATAAGCTCACTTCTATCTTCTCTTACCTGCTCAAGATAAAACACTACAGGGAGCAGCACATCCTCTTTTATTTCCAAAAGTTCTTTTACATCAAGTTCTATTATGTCAACTACTTTGTATCTGAACACATCATCCTTGAATATGTCAAACGCTTCCATAAGATTGGTCGATATACTCCATCTTTCACCTATTCCATTGTATACAACAATAGGAATAATTGCTGGTAGAATCTGAACATTTTTTCTTATCTCATCAGCCCATATACTTATCATGTACTTTAAAATCTTTTGCTGCATTTCTTTTTTAACGGTTGACTGGTTCTCAATCAGAATATAAAAATAAACTTCTCTTTCTTTTAGTTTTGCTTTTGCAATTACATCAGCCTCAACCTGTGAAAACTCATGAGTAACATAGTTTGTTTTGACAAGTTCAATAGAATCTTCTTCAATACTGTCTGCCCAAGTATAGTGAAGTATATCTTTTACCAGCAAAAGTATTTCATCTTTGTCTGAAAACAAAAACTTAAATGTTGTATCGTGCTCTTTTGGTGGCAATTTTTTGCACACAGTTTTTCTCCTTTTTCTTATATGTTGCATACTTTTCTGTACACTTTTATTATACCACACTATGAAAGCAAAAGATATATTGCTTATTTTAGATTCCAACCAGTGCTTACCATCTCTTTTTCTATCCCCCAAGGATAAGTTCCTTCCATACCTCAATCCCCAAAGGGGAGGCTACGAACTTTCAGGTCAAATGTCTCAAACAGCAGCAGCTAAAGAGTTTCAATCCCCAAAGGGGAGGCTACAAACCCGTAGGGAGCTTGGGAAGTCTTATGGGGAACAAATGGATGAAGTTTCAAACTACTATAAGTTATTTCTATTATACCCCACAAGCTCAAGAAAGTCAAGATGTGTTAAAATTTTCCAATTGCTGTCGACCCCCGGGGTTTTTGAGGGTATTGCAGGTCGACAGCAATTGGAAAATACAAAAATGCAGAGTACATAAAGTTATGCAGGTACCCATAGCATAATGGAATAAAATAACATAACATAAATGACAGTAAACGTCAAAATAGAACTATAAAGTTAAGAAAGTTTTATTGGGAATGTTTAGAATAATAATGATTGAAGAATAGCACAATTGTACAAAATGCTGTATTATATTTACAGAAAAATATATTTAAACCTTTATAAAAACAAATGAAAACAGCTAAGAATTATAGACACTAAGAATTCAAAATTATTGGAAATCTAAATTAACATAAGGACCAAATTTGATTGTATATTAAAAATAAAATTGGTATAATTTAATATAAAATAGGTATAAAAGTATATTGGTAGAGAAGCTTTTATTTAAAAACTGTTTCTGCAGAGCGTAAAAATATAAGGAAGGGATTAATTATGGATGAAAGAACAATAGTAGAGAGCTGGTGGGATGAAGAAAACATACAAGAGATCACTATTAGAGAGGAAGATATTTTAAATAAAAAAGATAGATTGTCTTTAAAAATATTCAGAAACTGCAAAATAGTAGAGGAACTTCCGGCGAAAGGTGGAGAATGCGATGCTTATATTGTAGAAGAAAGTGGCAAGAGGATGTTTTTAAAGCTATACAGAAAGGGTATTACTCCTAAAATTGAAGTGTTAGAAAGATTAAAAAAGATTTCTTTTGAACTCAAAGAACATGTTGTAACAATTTTTGAAGTAGGTAAAGATGAAGAAACCGGCAGATATTTTGAGTTAATGGAGTATATTCAATATGGCAGTTTAAAAGATAATTTAGAAAAAGTAAAAGGCAAAGTTGATATTGTAGTTAAAGAAATTGCAGAAGCTATTAAAGCACTGCACGAAAGAGGAATTGTTCACAGAGACTTGAAACCCTCTAATGTTCTTATAAGAGATTTAGAATCTTTAGACCTTGTGCTAATTGATTTTGGAATATCTTCTGCTATGTCTGAGGAGATGTCGAAGGTTGTCACTGCGTTAAAGGGGACATATTCTTATATGGCTCCGGAAGAAGTTTCAGGTTATTTTGGCAAAGAAATTGATTGGTGGCATTTAGGGATAATAATATATGAACTATTAAAAGGCAAGAATCCCTTTGCTGGCTTATCAGAAGCTGTTATTATAAATACTCTTGTTACCCAGGGTGTACAAATCCCAGAAGATATTCCTAAAAGATTTAAAATTTTATTAAAAGGACTTCTTACGCGGAATTATAAAAAAAGATGGGGATATGAACAGGTAAAACAGTGGTTAAATAACGTAGAAAATATACCTGTGTTCTATGAAGAGTATAATGAAGCGGATAAAAAATATGATAATGATGAATGGGATAAAGTTGGTTTTTCTTCTGATTCTGAATGGGCAAAAACAGGTATTGAAATAAACCTCAGTCCACAAGAGGTAAAAACTTTTTGGGAAGCTGGCTTTTCTGTAAAAGACATGAAGGAATGGGCCTTAAATGGATTCAGGAAAGGCAATATAGCTTTAGAATGGTATAATTATGCTTTTAAGCCGCAGGAAGCCAGTATATTTGACAATCTTGGACTTAGTCCTAAAAATGCATATGAATGGCTGAAAAAGGGGATCAATGCTTTTGATATACTTGAACTGTCAGAAAAAGGAATAGACAAAAATAAAATATTTGATTTTGTAGAAGAGGGTATTTTTCATTATATTATGAAAGGTTTTTCAGAAACTGAAGCTCGAAAATGGAATAGAAATGGATTTGCTGTTGATGAAGCAAAGAATTGGGCTGAAAAAGGCTTTGATGCTGACGAAGCTGAGGAATGGAGAAGAAATAATGTTAGCTTAACTGAAGCTATCCGTTGGAAAATAATAAAAGTTAAGCCAATGCTAGCTACAAAATTAACAAATTTAGGATTTAGTATTGACGAAGTTGAAGAAATGGTTAGCAAAGGAGCAAAAGATGAAAAGGTTTTAGAAAGAATTGCCAAAGAGATAGTTGATTGGTGTACAGCAGGATTTTCAGTATCTGAAGCAATTAATTGGATAATAAAAGGTTATAAATTACATCAAGCAATTCGTAGACGAAAATTGATAAATGCTACTAAAAAAATGTTAAAATATATGTGTAAGATGGTAATATTTTATCTTGGGGGATTAGCAGCCACGAGGTTGCTAATATATTTTACAACAGATCAGTATTTTTGCAAACTGTCCAAAGAATACTTTGATAGTAACACAAAGTATTACATATGCTTATTATTAGCTATTGCTATATCATATTATTTGGTATTAAGAAAATGCTTTAAAAAATCTTCGAAATGGAAAATAGCATATTCGAAGTTTAAAAAGCTTGAAATTGCAGGATTATCAATTTTATATTTCTGTGCCATTATATTCTATTTTTCATATTTTTCTTCTTATGAGTATTTCATTAAAGGAAAAGCGAACGAAATTTTAATTAACTCTGTATATTTTTATTTTACATTATCTATTATTTCAGTTTTATCAAAGATTCTAAGACCTTATGACGATTGATGAAAAAATGTCTGCACACTATTTGAATTTGTGGACATTGCAGGTTATAGCCTTAAAAAGGCAATGCATGGGAATGAAGCGCTTTAGTTGTGGAATGTTCAATATAAATATTCATAAATAAAAATTAAGAGGATGATACCATGAGTAGTTTTACTTATGTTTGGCACTTTGACACCGGGAAGAATTTAGATGAGATTTTCAGAGATAACAAAAAGTTTTTCAAGGAGCAAATAGATAACTCTATAAGCCATGTAAGAGAAATGTTAAAAAATACAAAATCTACATTTTTAGATTATTCTTTAATAGAAAATCTTGAGAGACACGAAAAAGATTTTTTGGAAAGGTATACGTTAGAAATTTTGTCAAGTGAAAGCCATACTCAGTGGGTTGATTCCCAAATAGCAAAAATTCAAGATATTATCCGAAAAACGAAGGAGTATATTATTTTAGTTAAAACAGAACTAACAGATAATTTAGATATCCAAACACTTAAAACTTTTTTAAATGCATTACCGGAGGGGGTCCAAGAAACCGGAAAAAAGATACAGAAAATTATAGAATTATTTGAAAATTTAGAGAAAGAATTTAAAAGCCCTGCTGCGAATAGAGAGACTATTGAACTGTATTTAAATATGTTTCCTGAGGATCTGAGAAATATTAAGTTTTACAGAACAATGCAGCACTATGCCAAAATTCTATACGATATAGAAAAATGCACATTTGATACACCTTCAACTATTGAAAAACTAAACAAATATTTACAAGAGATACCAAGTGAGTATTATGGTATAGTAAGAAAGATAAAACAAAAACTTCTGGAACAAAAAACTATAAAAATAAAAGAGCAAGTGGAAAGAGAAAGAATTACTGAAAAAGAAATTAGTGAGGTTATAGAAAAACAAAGGATTTTAGAAAAGATTGAGGCTGTATTTGACAAGTTAAAAACTATAAATCCTGAACTTGCTGAAGAAAAGAGGCAGTTGGTTATAGAGGCAACTGAAACAGATGATATTCAGAGAATAAGACTGATTTTAGAGGACCTTAAAATGAATTATATAAACACAAGAAGATTGTATATTCAAACTGAAGTTTTAAAGAATGATTTAAAAGTATTTGAAACACTTGCAGAAGAAACAGGGATGCTAACAGAGTTTAATAAACTAATGAAGATGAGTATATTGAATAAAGAAGAGGTTGATAACTTTATAAAAAATTTGCTCAACAAAAAAAGGCAAATTATGGCTCAGGAAAGAAGAAGGGCTTCATTGGAAAAGTTTATTAACAAAGTTATGGAGTTAGGTTATTCTGTAGTCAAGGATGATTTAATGGAAGAATTGTCAATGGGCAAAATAGTAGAAATAAAAACTCCTTTTGGAGAAGATTATATGTTGAGGTTAAAATATGAAGATGATGGACTAAAAATTATGTTTGTAAGATATGTTGAAGATGAAAAAAATTTGAGTGAATATGAGAAACATAAGGATATAGCTATAGCTAAAAAGTGGTGTTCCGATTATGACAAAATTAAACAGCTTTTAAGTCAGGAAGGAATAATGATTGAAGATAAAATAAGGATAGAACCTGAAACAAGGTTTTATTATATAACAAAAGAAAAAACAAAAACTACAAAAAAGCAACAGGATATCAAGAAAATTGATATGCATCAGAGGCAGAGGAGTGTTTAGGTATGGGAAACAATATAGTACCTGAAAAAATTCAGGGTGTACCCAAATTTGCAAAAGAGATTTTAAGGTTTTGTTCAATAACGTCTCAGTTTATTCTTTTTGGAAACATTTACGACCTTTTCCCATTTCCCCAGGGTGATAAATATATACCCATGAATATTACACAGTTTATTGCAAGTTTGCTTACTACCTATGATAATTACAAGACTGTAATAGAATATATACCTCTTGAGGGCTTCAGACTATTAAAAGGAGATGAAGAAATATTTACAAACCTCACTGGAAGAAAAATTAGCGACAAAATTGTGTTTTTACTTGATGCATATGAAACCATAGAAAAATTTCTTGTGGGAGATGAAAAGACAGCTGTTTTAATTAATTTTTCATCAAGATTACCGGAAATTTCTTGTAGCAGAGATTTACCAGATTTTCTTTACCACACTTTCAAACTATCTATAAACATAAACCAAAAAGGCAATCCACCTTCTTTTAATCCAATAATTTTCCTTGTAGAAAAAGAAAATGATTTGCCACCGTGGTATACAGTGGAAAATCCGAGAATAAGAACAATTCCTATTCCAAAACCTGATTTTGAGATAAGAAGATGGATAGCCCAGTCTCTCTTACCACGAATGGATGAGTGGGCAAGTTTGAACGAAGTAAAAAAAGAAGAAGTAATAAAAGACTTTGTAAATCTGACGTCTGGCATGTTTGCAAGAGAAATGCTTTCTATTGTAGTTTTGTCAAAAAGAGAGAATTTGAGTGTAAGAGAGATTGGAGAAGCGACAAGAAGATACAAAGTAGGTGTAAGCGAAAATCCATGGGCAAAAATAGATAAAGACAGATTGAATAATGCAGAAGAGTTTTTAAACAGCAGAGTTATGGGACAGGAAAAAGCAGTAAAACAAGCTGCTACTATACTAAGAAGAGCTTTTTTTAATCTGTCAGGTTCACAGTTTTCAAGGTATTCTAACAGACCGAAGGGTGTTTTATTCTTTGCAGGACCAACTGGCGTGGGCAAGACAGAACTTGCAAAAGCCATAACAGAACTAATATTTGGAAGTGAACATCATTATATAAGGTTTGATATGTCAGAGTTTTCCCATGAACATTCTGACCAAAGACTCATAGGTGCACCTCCTGGCTATGTGGGCTATGATGTAGGGGGAGAATTGACTAATGCTGTAAAACAAAATCCTTTTTCAGTAATACTTTTTGATGAAATAGAAAAGGCTCATCCAAAAATACTTGATATTTTCTTACAAATACTTGATGATGGCAGACTTACGTCAGGAAGGGGTGAGACTGTATACTTTTCTGAGAGCTTAATAATATTTACATCTAATCTTGGGGTTTACGAGATGACTTTGGATGGAAGAAAAATACAGCGTGTCTTGCCAGAAATGAGTTATGAAGAAATTGAAAAGATTTTGACTGAAGCTATAAAGGAATATTTTACTTTCAAAATTGCAAGACCTGAAATTCTAAATCGTATAGGGGAAAATATCATTGTATTTGATTTTATACGCAATGAAAATGTGAAAAAAATACTGAATAAGATGCTAAATAACGTTAAGATAAAACTTGAGGAAGACAAAAAGATAAAACTTGAAATCTCAGATAATGTCCAACAGATAATCTTCGAAGAAGTTACAAAAGATCTGTCTATGGGGGGTAGGGGTATAGGCAACAAACTTGAACTTTTATTTATAAATCCTTTAGCTGAACTTCTGTTTAAGTTATTTCCCCAGGAAGGAAGCATTGTTAGAGTAGACAGACTGCTTAAACGTGAAGATAGGTGGGAACTTGATGGACGAGTTGTTAGTTAGTATTATACATTATCCGGTTTACACACTTGGACCTGGAAAAAGAGTTGGTATTTGGTTACAGGGATGCTCGATAAGATGTAAGGGATGCATGTCTGTGCATACATGGGAATTTGACAAAAGCAAAGCAATTAAGATAGAAGAAGTTGCTGATATCCTTAAAAGTTTTGGCTGCAAAAGACTAACAATAAGCGGTGGTGAGCCTTTTGATCAGAATGAGGCGTTGAAAGTTCTTTTGAATTCTATAAGAGAGTTTTTTGATGACATTCTTGTTTATACAGGATATACATATGAATACCTTTTAAGTAAAGATAAAGATTTATTAAAACTAATAGATGCAATGGTAGATTCTCCTTTTATAAAAGGGCTTGAGAGTGAATTAATCTGGAAGGGTTCAGAAAATCAGCGTTTTTTCCTTTTTAATGAGTCTTTGAGCAAAGATTATTTACCATGGATAAAAAAGAGGAAAGAAAAGATTCTTCAGATTGTTGAACAAAAGGATAAAATAATTATGATAGGTATTCCTTACCAAAAAGATATAGAGGTGTTGGTAAATGAAGAGTTATAAAATATGTCCGAGTTGTAATTTACAAAATTCTCCAGACGAGATAATATGCTTTAATTGTATGGCAGACATAAGTAATGTGCCAGTAACTGAAGAGTATGTGGTTGAAGAAGTTGAAAAAACTGTTGATTCGGGAAAGAAAAATTTATATATTGATGATAAAACAACAATTGAAATTCCGAAAATTATTTTGAAAGGAGAAAATTTCTTTATAGAGGTTTTCAGCGGCGATGTAGTTGGCAGACATGAAAAGGGGAAAGAATATTTGAAAGATTATAAGACTGTTTCAAGAAAACATGCAAAATTTTTTAAACAGGCAGGTATCTGGTATGTGGAGGACTTAAATAGCACAAATGGAGTTTATATAAATGGAAAAAGGATAAATGGCAAAGAAATAATCAAAAAAGGTGACAGGATATCACTTTCGTTGTCTCTTGAGCTTACAGTAGATGACTTACATTAATCCCGAATAGGAGTTGAAAATATGTTTAGAGTTATTTATTTTACAAATAAAGGAAATTTACGAGATACAAACGAAGATTCTTTGTTAGTTTTTGAAAAAATTATAAGTAGTACAGATATGGATAAATGCGAGAGTTTAAATATTGATAGTAGAAGTGTTCTTCTTGCTGTGGCAGATGGTATTGGAGGAAATACTAAAGGTGAATTGGCGTCAAAGATAGTTTTAGAAGTTTTGCAACGCTATAAAGAAGATATAATGACTAAAAAGCTCTCTATTGAAGATGCAATTAAAAAAGCAAGAGATGAGTTAGAAAATTATAACCGTATAAGCCCAAACAGTTCTGGAATGGGATGCACAATAGCAGGAATCTTGGTTATTGACAGTAAACTCTACATTTTCAACGTGGGCGACTGCAGGGTATATAGATTGCTTGGCCCAAGAATAGTGAAATTAACCAAAGACCATACGGTGGTTGAAGAACTTGTTTCAAGCGGTTGTATAACTGTAGACGAAGCGAAGGTACATTCTAAAAAACATATTTTAACTTCTGCAATAGTGGCAGACAACTATCAAACAGAGATTCAAATTTACAAAAATGAAACAGAAATTCTTGATAAAGACAAATTTATTATTTGTAGTGATGGGTTCTGGGAAGAATTCGAAAATGAGATATCACAAATTTTCTCTACTGATGACTTTTGTTCGGAGTTTCAAAAGAGAATTCAGAATAAAAAACTAAGTGATAATATTTCTTTTATTTTGGTTACCCAACTTTTGGATTAATATTATTAAAAAATTTTCTTGCCTCCAATTCAAAAAGAGCTATTCTCTTTTTCCCCATTTGTAACCCATCAACTCCAAAAACTATCCCCAACATATTTAACCTTCGTTCTTTTTTTCCCTTTCGTTGAAGTTCTTTTTATTTTGTAGTTGTATGTTTTATCTTTTATTTGATACTGGTATATACCAAATTAATACTCTGCTAATTTTACTTTTCCAACAGCTTTTTGCTACTCATCTGGTTGGTCGCTGTATTTTTTCTTATAACCCTTTGGCAAATTGGTTTCAATCCCCAAATAGGAGGCTCTCCTCTCTCCTCAATCCCCAAAGGGAAGGCTACAAACTACAAAGGAACATGGTATCATCCCGATTGGGGATTACCGTTTCAATCCCCAAAGGGGAGGCTACAAACGAAGGTGCTCTCAAACCTGATGTGTGTTCTTATTTGATGTTTCAATCCCCAAAGGGAAGGCTACAAACATATTATATTAGTAGCACAGCAAGACAGAATGATAGACGTTTCAATCCCCAAATGGAAGGCTACAAACCCTTCATGATGATGTCATATAACGTCTCGCTTTCTAGTTTCAATCCCCAAATGGAAGGCTACAAACCGCAGCGGTATACATTGTACAGGTCATGCCTGCACCGTTTCAATCCCCAAATGGAAGGCTACAAACTGGAAGGAACAAGGGATAGAAACTTTGGAACAACTTAAGTTTCAATCCCCAAATGGAAGGCTACAAACATTATACACTACTTCTTTTATAATGTTTTTTAATTCGTTTCAATCCCCAAATGGAAGGCTACAAACTATACAAAGCGCTTATCTCACCGGGTAGTAACAACTTCTGTTTCAATCCCCAAATGGAAGGCTACAAACTATATGTGCCACCTGTATTATATACAGCTAAAGCCGTTTCAATCCCCAAATGGAAGGCTACAAACCGTTGTAGGACTGAATGGTATTCACATTGAATGCAAAGTTTCAATCCCCAAATGGAAGGCTACAAACAAAATCTAAAACTCCCTCGCCTTGTATGTTATAATTGTTTCAATCCCCAAATGGAAGGCTACAAACACAGACCAATAGCGATAATACCTGCACAGTTAAAGCGTTTCAATCCCCAAATGGAAGGCTACAAACTCTGCTATAGACAATGATATAAGAAAGGTGTTTAAGTTTCAATCCCCAAATGGAAGGCTACAAACAGGTGGGGGGCTAATGGGAAAGCATTTAATAACTTTGTTTCAATCCCCAAATGGAAGGCTACAAACTTAACAAAGCAAAAACAAGAAAAGGTTATTGAAGATAAACCGTTTCAATCCCCAAATGGAAGGCTACAAACCAGATTTTTTTTAAAAAATCAAATTTTTATTTGAATCGTTTCAATCCCCAAATGGAAGGCTACAAACACGTTCAAGAACTTGATTTTATTATATCAAGATTATACACCCCTGTCAATGTTTTTATATTAAAACATCTGTGAAAAACTCAAATCAACCCAGAAAAACCAAGGGATAAAAGCCCATAAAACCCTTCCGTCTATCCAGCAGATGCCAGAAGTTTGGTCTAATCTACGTACTGCAGGCTTGAAACCGAATACAATATGAGACTTAAAATTTTGCTATTGGAGGTCGACAGATATGACTTTTGGTCAAAAAGCATAAATATGATAGATAAAGCTTAAATTTTAGTATAAACTTGCACTTGTTTGTCAAGAGGTATATTAGTGAAAGAAATTTTAGAAAGAGGGAAAATTGAATATCTTGTTTGCAAACACATATATGGAATGAAAATTTTGCAATCAGCTATGAAGATGCTGCCAGATGTTTGG
This sequence comes from Caldicellulosiruptor obsidiansis OB47, assembly GCF_000145215.1. Taxonomy (NCBI): domain Bacteria; kingdom Bacillati; phylum Bacillota; order Caldicellulosiruptorales; family Caldicellulosiruptoraceae; genus Caldicellulosiruptor; species Caldicellulosiruptor obsidiansis. Next base: position 2,433,553 of record NC_014392.1, on the reverse strand, counting down.
CATATGCTGTAGATTTTCTAGTAAAATTGGAGTTTAAAATTTTTATTCCTGCATTTTCTATTGGCAGAACTCAAGAAGTTTTGGCAATAATAAATACATTTTGTCGAACAAAACCCAGAATAATTGCCAATAAAAGGTAAAAAGTAAGTATTTACTATTAAAACTACTTTGAAGAAAGAAATTTTTTTCTACAACGTCAGTCTTGGGAATTCGAATGATGTTAAAAACAATCTTGTAAATGCTGATGTTGTAATTGCAAGTTCGGGCATGTTACAACCAAATAGTATGGCTCTGAAATATATTCAATGTTTAAACGGTAGTACTTTTTGATTTATAAAGAGTGGGTATATTGAGGAAAAACAATATATTCATGAGATAATTAAGGTAATAAGAAATTATGAGGTTCATTATTTTGATGTTCCTCTTTCTGCGCATTCAAACTACTTCGAAATATTGCATACACTAAAAGTTTTAAATCCAGAAAAGATTATACTTGTTCACGGGCAAGGGATTAAAAGGCTTTAACTCATCCCCGTCCTATAAAATGACGAGGTTTCTTCAAGGTTTTTTGGAAAAATAGAAATCTACATAAAAAAGAGGCTGGCACCTCATCTTTTCAGACAGCCTCTTTTATCCATATATTGCTTTTTTTAATATTCCTTTTTCGTCATCTTCAACAATTTCCCATTTTCCCCCTGCCCAGCATCAGGCTCAATGTAAGCAGGTCTTTTTGCTGAATAGAGGTAATCTTCATTCTTTTTTTCCTTTCCTTATTATTTACTGCACAATTTACTTAATTTCTTTTCAAACTTTAGTGTGAAGAATAAGTTTGAGATTGAGTTGTGTTATTATCAAAAGTACCATTTTCTTGGTTATTTTGAAAATTGCCTTGTTCAGCAGGCTGAGACTGATTTTCCCCTGAGTAATTCTGATTCTGCTCAGAGGTATTTTGCTGCTCTTGAGGAATAGATGTTTGTTCTGGTGCTGTGTGGATGTCACAGTAATCAGCAGGTGCCTGGTACATATAATCATCAGGTGGAATCAAAGATGAACCAGGCCAGATTGGGTTGTCTCTTTTTATAAATATCTTTTCTATAACGCTTGGACAGTACTCTGTTGCAAGTTTTTTGGACTTAGTGCAGATTTTAAGTTTTACATGCCTGTCGCAGTACTCTGTTGGCTCTGTTCCTTCTGCAAATATCTCTTTTATAATTTGATTTCCTCTTGGGTCTTGCCTACACAGGTCTGTTGCAAGTTTGCCTGATTCTTTGCAGACATACTTTTCAACAATTCCAGCAGGTCTTGGAAACTCTGGGCTCACGCCTTTTTGCTGAACAATTCTGTCCATTATTCCTTTGAAGATTTTCAGAGCAGGGTTTGTTCCTGTCAAATAGCTAAGAGCAACAGGCTTGTCTTCGCCAACCCATACACCAAGCGCATAGTTTGGAGTGTATCCTACAAACCACCTATCTTTGCTGTCATCGGTTGTTCCAGTTTTTCCTGCAACAGGATATGAGAATTTTACACCTACTGTTATTCTTGCTGTAACAACGCTTTGCAAGATATTTGTAAGTATATATGCATTCTTTTCATCCATTACTTTTCTCTTATAAGGTATTCTCTCAAATATTGTGATACCGTTTTTATCTTCAATTTTTGTTATAAAATAAGGCTTTATATACACACCACTGTTAGCAACTGCAGCAAATGCAGCAGTAAGCTCAATAGGTTTGACTCCATAAGTAAATCCACCAATTGCAATTGAAAGACTGTTCATATCCTGCGGAGCTAAGGTAGTAAACCCAAACCTTTTTAAGTTCCTGTAGACATTTTGAATTCCAAGATTATATGCAACCTTTACAGCAGGAACATTTGCCGACCACTGCAAAGCTTCTCTTACTGTCATCAATCCTTTATAACCTCTCTTGCCAGAAACAACATTGCTTTTATACCAGTTTTTAGGGGTGTACCCGCCAACAGAAAAAGGTGCATCATCAATTACAGTTGCGGCAGTATATCCATTTTCAAGAGCTAAAGCATAGTCAGCAATTGGTTTTATGGCAGAGCCAGGCTGGCGTACAGACATTGTTGCGCGGTTTAATAGCCTGACACCTTTCAGATTTCCTCTTCCACCCATTATACCTTTGACAGCACCTGTTCTAAAATCAATCAAAACAGCTGCTGCCTGAGGCTGTGGTGTGCCAGATGCATCGTAGTGTCTTATCTTTGGCATGATTGACGGGTCTGAAAAGACATCTTCAATTGTGCTTTGTATGGTTTCGTCCATTGTTGTGTATATTTTAAGCCCGCCGCCATAGATTAAGTTTTCTGCCTCATCTTCAGAAATTCTTTTCTTTTCAGATAAAATTTCAATGGCTTCGTCTATTACAGAATCAACAAAATAAGGATGTTTATATGCACTTTCTGTAGAAATGTCTTTTTTTACATACACAAGTGGCTGATTTTTTGCCTCTAAGTACTCTTGTTCGGTTATATATCCAAGCTCAAGCATCTTTTTTAGAACAAGTTCCTGCTTTTTCTTTGCATGGTCTGGAAATACATAAGGGTTGTAGTATGAAGGATTTTGAGTAATTCCGGCAATGAGAGCGCACTCTGCTAATGTCAGCTGCGATACATCCTTTCCAAAATAGGTGTATGCTGCAGCTCCAACTCCATAAGCACCGCTTCCAAGGTTGATTGTGTTAAGATATTCCTCTAAAATTTGTTCTTTTGTCCATCTTTTTTCGAGCTGAATAGCAAGGTATTGTTCTTGAATTTTTCGCTTGAACGACTTTTCAAATGTTAAAAGTTTGTTTCTAACAAGCTGCTGGGTAATTGTGCTTGCACCTTCAGATAGACTTCCGCTTTTAATGTTTTTTAAGATGGCTCCGAATATTCTTTTTATGTCTATGCCGTTGTGTTGCCAGAACCTCTCATCCTCAATTGCAACAAAAGCGTTTATGAGATTTTTTGGAATCTTGCTATAGGGCACTCTTATTCTGTTCTCATTGCCATGAAGCCGGGCAATTTCGTTTCCGCTCTGGTCGTAAACAATTGTTGTCTGAGAATCTGAAGAAGAAGTTATTATGTCAAGAGCATTTGCTGGTATGGCCTTTATGTATCCTGTGACCATTCCAAAACCAGCACCGATTAAAACTGCCATGCTTGCAATCAAAAGCACTAGAAAAGCTTTTAAAAAACTTTTGAGAAAAAGCCTGAACGGCATTTGTTTTTTTACTTTTTTATCTTTTCTTTGCAACGAATATTCCTCCCCTCTTTCCTTATTCAATTATACCACAAAAATAAATATGTATACCATTCTGGGAAAAGGTGGATGGCAATTGACTTTTAAACCTGTTTGAAATGTGGTATAATTAATACCAGCAAAGTAGATAGAAATACTTAAAATTTTCTTTATGGCAGGAGAGAACCAATAACATGAAAGTGAGAGATATTATAGAAAAAGCATGTCATGAGAATATTCTTACCAAGGATGAAATAAAGCTTTTGCTGATGGCAGAAGGTGAGGATAAAAACCTTCTTTTCAAAACAGCAGACATGGTAAGAAAAGAGCATGTGGGCGACGAGGTTTTTTTAAGAGGACTTATTGAATTTTCAAGCTACTGCAAAAACGACTGTTTTTACTGCGGATTGAGGAAAAGCAATAGCCAAGCTCAAAGATACAGAATGCAAGAAGATGAGATAGTAGAGGTTGCAAAAAGGGCGTATCAGATGGGGTACCGCACGGTGGTATTGCAGTCTGGTGAGGATATGTTTTACACAAAAGATAGAATGTGCTCAATAATAAAGAAGATAAAACAAAATGTTGATGTTGCAATAACACTTTCGATTGGTGAAAGGTCGTATGATGAGTACAAGGCGTTCAAAGATGCCGGAGCAGACAGGTTTTTGATGAGGTTTGAAACTTCAAATGAAAAACTCTACAGACAATATCATCCTGGCATGAGCTTTGAAAAAAGAATTGAGTGCTTAAAATGGCTTAAAAGTCTTGGATATGAACTTGGGACAGGTTTTTTGATAGGTCTTCCAGGGCAGACTATTGATGATCTGGCACAGGACATACTTCTTGTAAAAGAGCTTGATGCAGACATGATAGGCATTGGACCTTTTATTCCTCACCCACAGACGCCTCTAAAAGATGCAAAGGAAGGTTCGGTGGATTTGACACTCAAGAGCATTGCCATTTTGAGGCTTTTAATTCCAGATGCTAATATTCCGGCAACAACTGCGCTTGGTACTTTAGACCCCCTTGGAAGACAAAAGGGGCTCATGTGCGGTGCTAATATTGTGATGCCAAATGTAAATCACCTCAAGTACAAGCTAAAATATGAGCTATATCCTGGAAAGATTTGTATAAATGAGGATGCTACAAAGTGTAGAGGCTGCATTGAGTCAATCATTGTTTCACTTGGCAGAAAAGTGGGACAGGGAAAAGGACAAAGCAGGCACTACAAAAGAGCTGCTGCGAGCTAAATTCCATTGATTTTGATATGGCTTTGCTGTAGACTATAGGTATAAAAATAATTTGGGCTTTTTTAGATATAAAAAGGGGTATTTATTTCATGAAAAGGGCAAAAAGTGGCAAAAAGAGGGTTTTGATTGTCATTGTAGTGATGGGTATAGTTGTTTTGGGAATTTTGGCAGGGTATTACATGGCAGGACATTTTACAAACAAGCAACAAACATCAGGGCAGATTCCCCAAAGCACACAAAATGCTCAGCAGCAACCTTCAGAAGAAAGCCAAACTCAACCCCAGGACCAAGTAACTACGGCAGGGCAGAATCAACAACTGGTGCAAGATTTTTCGCAAACTTTGGACACTTATAAGGCTGTTGCAAGATTTTATGGCGATGTTGATGCCCACACAATACAGCTTTCACTTCTTAATACAGCTTTTGATTTTAAAGAGTTTGAAATTGATGGGCAGATACCAAACTTAAACCTATCACCAGGCGACATTGTAGAGGTTGAGTTTGAAAAACCGCAAGAAGGTGCAAATCCAAGAATTATAAAAATCGACAAGCCTGATAAAGTGACGCTCAGGGGGAAGTTTGTAGGGCTTGCGGACAACAACTTTGCAGAGTTTCTGTTTGACCAAAAACATGTTGTTCTGCAGATAAGTAATGTTGCAGACAAGGTTTCTTATCTTGATGAAAATACCGATGTTGAGGTTACTTTTAAGACAAATCCTAAAAATCCCCAGTCAAATCCGGTTGTTGAGGATATAAAGGTTCTAAAATAAAAAATGATGTAATTTGAAGCAAAAACAAAAGGGGCAGGCACTTTTTTCAAAGTACTGCCCCTTTTTCAGCTCAGCTATTTCCTACTATATATATTCCCTCTCTTGTACGACGCAACAATTCCCAGAATGGAAAGACTTGCAAACACCAAAAAACTTGTCTTCGTGCTCTTTAGAATGAGAAGATAGTTTTCGTGCGACAGTCTCACACCCTTCAAAAATATGCTCGATACAAACGAGACAATTGCCATTGAAAATGCCTGGCCTACAACTCTCATGACAGATATTGTTGATGATGCCGTGCCATAAAGCGATTTTGGCACGCAGCTCATGACAACATTTGTGTTTGGCGACGAAAAAAGTCCAAAACCAATTCCCATCACAATAAGGTTGGCTACTGCAAAGACAAGGCTTGTCTTACTGCTAAAGAGCGAAAAAACAAAAAGACCTATGGTTGTGAGGACCATACCGGCTGTTGCAAGTTTGCGCGGCTCGATCTTTTCAGAAGCTCTGCCAGAAATCAATGAGGTTATAACCTGCGAAAGCGGCTGGACAATCAAAATAGAACCTGCAAGCTGGGAAGGCAGAGCTTTTACAAGCTGAAGATAAAGCGACAGAAGGTAAGATGCAGAAAATGTGCAGCTGTAGTTTATGAGCGCTGCCAAGTTTGAAAATCCAAACTGAGGGATTTTTACAAACAGTTTTACGTCCAAAATGGGATTTTGAAGTTTTGCCTCCACAACAACAAAAATTACCATCAAAATTAACCCTGCAAAAAACAGAATTTTAGAGGTATTCCCAAGCTCAAATGTAGATGCTCCGTACATCAAAAGAAAAAGCCCTGTCATTGACAAAATAGCCCCGACTTTGTCAAGCGATTTGAGGCTGTCAACCAGTTTTGCCTGCCTTGTATTTTTCACTTCTTTTTGGAGCAAAAATAAACTCACAAATGATCCAACAACTCCTATGGCAAATCCGAAAAAAAATACACTCCTGTATCCCCACAGCTTTACAAGCACACCACCCAAAAAAGGTCCTAAGGATGTTCCCAAATACACAACTGCTGTGTTTATTCCCAAAAGCCTTCCTCTTATTTGTGGTGAGTGATTTTCAATCAAGATTGCCATTGATGTAACAAATGTGAAGGCTGAGAAAAATCCCTGCAGAGCACGAAAGACAAAAAGAATTTCTACCGTGTTTGAAAGAGCACACATCAGGGTTGAAAGTGTAAACAACAAAAGCCCTGTTTTGAATATCTTTGTCCTGTCAAATGTGTCAGAAAGCTTTCCCATGGGGAGAATGAAGGCTGCAGAGAATATCAAAAATATGCTTATAATAAGATTCAGCTCTTCAGCATTGAGTTTGAAACTTTTTGCTATATCTGGTGCGGCAATGTTGACTGCGCTTGACATAAACGGCACCAAAAAAGAAGAAAGTGTTGTTGCGATGAGTATGTTTTTATTGATCTTTGTGTCTTCTTCTCTGTGCATTACTTTTTCCATCACTCCTTCCAAAATTTGCATGTATCGAGATAAAATAATACAAGGTTTTAAGCTTTAAGAAGATTGCTCTGTAGAATTACACAATATATGATATCACTTTTTGACTAAAAATAGATATACCTTTAGAGAGCAATTTTGCACATTTTAAGGCTTTTGAGAAGATTGTTGAGGATGATAAAATAAATTATATAAAGTATTAACAAGAAAATAAGAATTTGTCCAGCCAAATATTTAAAAAACTAAAACACGCAGGGTGAGAAAGAGGATGAAAGTTGCGTGGAGCGCAACTCACCAGGAGTTTCTGCTCACAGACGGCTATTACTTTTCAGGACTTTACAAGGAGCTCTGCAGAAGAAAAATTGAAATTGAAGAGGTAGATGATTTTGACAGGCTTTTTGAGTATGATGTCATAGTTTTCAACTACCCGGAAAATCCTTTCAGCAGTGAAGAGAAGGAAAAAATAAGAGAATCTCTGGAGCAAAAAGGCAAGAAGATCATCTTCACAGCGCATTTCAAAAACAAAGACGGTGTTTCTGAGATTTGCAATAGCATAACAAGAGATTATGGGATAGACATATTGCCAGAAGGTATAAAGGATGAGATGCACCATTTAGAAGATGACCTTTTTATAATAACAACAGATGAAGTAAAACTTTACCGAGAAGGTGTAAAAGAGGTTGTGTTTCCATACTCAGCTCCTCTTGAAGTGGAAAATGGAGCTGAGGTTGTGCTAAGGGCAAGAAAGACTAGCCTCACAGACAGTGGCAAGAGATCGCCTGTGCTTATTGCTCAAAAAAGATTTGAAAGTGGCGGAAAACTTATTGTGTGTGGAAGCTGCATCTTCTGGGACAACTTCTCACTCTTTAGGCTTGACAACCTGCAGTTTGTGGTGAATATGTTTGAAGGGGCTGAGTAAAAAATTAAAAAGTGGCAAGGTGTTATTTTTCATACCTTGCCACTACTTTTGTTGATATTCCCCCGCGCTCATGGAACTCTCCAATCACTTCCATGAACTTTGGCTCAAGTAGTTTTACAAGGTCATCCAGGATTCTATTTACTGCATGCTCCTGCAGTATCCCAACGTTTCTGTATGAGGTAAGATAATACTTGAGAGATTTTAGCTCAACAAGTTTTTGGTGGGGGATATATCGAATTGTAAGCTTTGCGGTGTCTGGAAGACCTGTCCATGGACAGACTGATGAAAACTCTTCTGTGATGTATTCCACCACCGTGTTCTTTTCAGGGTATTCATATGGAATTGCTTCTAAAACCTCTGTGTCAATCTTTTCGTACCCATAGATGTCAAATCTTCTTTGCTGGTACTTGTCAGACATAGAATTTGCACTTCCTTTCCTTGTTTTTTTGACCGGGGTTTGCCGCGACCCGGGCAGCGCTTTGAAGCACCTGCAAAAAAGATTTTAGCACACTTTAATTTGCATTGCAAATTGGGGTATAATGAGAATTAGCACGAGAATTTAAAATTGTTAAGGGGAAATGATAAATGCCTGAAAAAGAGCCTCTTTACATAGAAGAGATTTTTGATTATGTTAGCCAGCGACCACAGAAGTTTGCCTTGAATTTCTGGGAAGACCCAAGGTATTTTAAACTTCACAGGCACAACTTTGTTGAGTTTATGTATGTTGTCAAAGGCGAGGGGACAGAACATATAAATTCAATCAGCTACAACTTAAAACCCGGCACATTTTCAATTGTCATGCCGTACCAGATTCACAGAATAGATTATTCAGAGCAAAACCCTCTTTCAATCTATGTTGTTGCCATTTCGTTTGAGGAGCTTTTAGCACCATCAAGCATTTTTTACAGAATAGGAGAACTGCTTTTAAGCTATGACGAAAATGTCCTTCCCTATTACTACTTTGAAGGCAAGGAAAAAGAGTTGATGGACAGGCTTTTCAAAGAAGCATGGACGTATTTTAACCAGGAAGATGTGTGGGCAGAGATAATACTCAAAGCCAAGATTTTGGAGATAGTTGCATATTTTGATAGGTGCAGGAATTTGGCAAGTGCTGAAAACTCTCAAAGACCTGCTCCTTCTGTTGTCCAAAACAGAACTCAGAAAGACAGTATTCCTGTTCCGAGCGACTACTGGCAGCTTGTGTACTATGTACATAAGAATTATAACCAGAACATAGACCTCAAGGTTTTATCAAAAGAGTTTCACTTAAGTCCCTCTTACATAAGCCAGCTTTTTAAAAAGCTTGTTGGGAGCAACTTTCACAACTTTTTGAACGAAGTGAGGCTTCAGCACGCATGCAGCCTGCTTCTTTCAACCGACAAGCCTGTAACAGACATCGCGCTTGAGGTTGGCTTTGATTCATATTCCACCTTTGCCAGGGTTTTTCACAAGCACAAAGGTATGAGCGCCCAGGAGTTCAGGAAAAGAGGGGGAGCTGGGTAGAACTTGAGGTGAACAGGGCAAGGTGCAGTGGACAGTAATGTTTCGTAGATTAGTGAATAAAAAATTTTTATTTGTAAAGTTGAAACATAGAACAAGTCTCACAAATGAATTTTGGTTAGCTAAAAGAGTGATGGGAAATACAACATAGAAAGTCAAGAGGCGGGTGTGCTGCCCGCCTCGCAAGAGAAAATGTTTTTACTTTCCTGCCTCTTTTTTCAAAACCTCTTTTATCTCCTCAACACCTGCAACTCTGCCAGAGAATATGAGCTTTTCATCTACAACAAGCGCAGGTGTTCTCATAACACCGTAGGACATTATTTTTTGGATATCTTTTACCTCTTCAAATGAAGCCTGAATTCCAAGCTCTTCAACTGCCTTTTTAGCATTTTCCATTAGCTTTTTGCAGTTTGCGCAACCACCGCCAAGAATTTTAATTACCATTTCAATATACACCTTCCTTTCAAAGTATTTTATCCAAGAATCAAGTTGAAAAGATAACCTGTTATAATTATACCACAGCCAACAATTCCCACAAAGATTGCTAAAAGCTGGGGTTTCAAAACTCTTCTTAAAAGTATCATTTCAGGTAGCGACAGTGCTGTTACACTCATCATGAAAGAAAGCGATGTTCCCATTGAAACTCCAAGTCGTCTGAACTCGCTAACAAGAGGGATTATTCCCGCTGCATTGGAGTAAAGAGGAATTCCAAGTGCTGTTGCGAAAATTACAGCAAATGGATTGTTTCTGCCGGCAATCTTTGCAAGTGCTCCTGTTGGGATGTAGCCATGCAAGAAAGCACCTATTCCAATTCCCACAACAACAAATATCCATACCTTTCTTATAAGCTGAAGGGTAAACTCAAGGGTTTCTGACAGCCTTTTGTTGAGAGTTTTCTTTTCTTCCTGGTATTGAACATCGCCAACTTTTATTTTAAACACATAATCTTCAACGTATCTTTCAAGGTTTAACTTTCCGATGAGAATACCAGATACAATAGCAATTATTTCTCCGGAAAGAACGTAAATTGTAGCCACACTAAGTCCGAAGTTTGCATACAGAAGACCAAGCGCAACCTCATTTACCATTGGAGCAGCAATCAGATACGAAAATGTTACCCCAAGTGGTATTCCTGCTTCGACAAATCCGATAAAAAGAGGCACTGCTGAGCATGAACAAAACGGAGTTACAATTCCTAAAAGTGCAGCTAAAATGTGAGCAATGTAAACATGCTGTTTTTTGTGCGATAAAATGTCTCTTGTTTTTTCAGGAGAAAAAAAGGTTCTTATAAAAGTTATTATGAAGACTATTATAAAAAGCAGTATAAAGATCTTTATTGTATCAAAGATAAAAAAGTTAACTGCACTTGCAAGTTTTGAACCCGGCTGGATTTTAAAGACTGAGTATGTTAAAAAATCAGCAAACTTTTGCACAGGTAAAAACAATCTAAATCACACCTTTCACCCATGGTCAAGATTTTTACGCCATTTTCTTGTAAAGGTTTTTCTTTTTATTCTTCAACAAAAGCTTTTAAATTAGCGGCAGCAAGTTCTTGAGCACTTTCTATTAAGGACTTCACAAGTTCATTTTTAATTCTGTAGTAAATGTTGAGACCCACTTTATTAGCTTCTACAATTCCAGCATCTTTCAGAATTTTCAAATGCTGAGACAAGTTTGGTTGAGAGTACTCAACAAGTTGGTTCAGCTCACATACGCACTTTTCGCCATCTAAAAGATATTTCACAATCTTTATGCGCAAAGGATGTCCAAGAGCTTTGAATATCTTAGCAATGCTCTCTTCCTTGAACATTTTTTCACCTGCTTTATAAGCTAATAAGCATTTAATTATATAATAAACTAATTAAAACAGTTTTGCAAGAGGAATTTCGAAAAGTCCTCTTTAAATGTTTATTGAACATAAGAAAACCACCTAATTAACAATTTGTTTACAAATTGTTAACTATCCCTTTAAACTTTTGCAAAGGTTGATATATTATAATTTAACTAAAAAGCATAAGGAAGGGAGCAGAAAATGCAAGGGCTGGTGAACTACCATCCACCTGAAGAGGTGGCGGCTTCCTGCTTCATCGACCAGACTTGCTACCGGGGAAGGAATCCCCAGTAGTAGAGGTCCAGGTCTTCCACAGGCGTAAATTCGGGTGGTCCCCACCCTACTAACCGCTTATATAAACAATTCCATAGTTTCTCAAGTTTCTCGCTGCATTTTCGTCCCTATCATGAATCGTTCTACATTCAGGACATTCCCATACCCTATCCTTCAGTTTTAACTCCTTGTTGATATATCCACATATACTACACATTCTCGAAGATGGGAATGTCTTATCTACCTCTATTACTCTCCTGCCATACCAATCTGCCTTGTATCTAAGATATTCTAAAAACTTTGACCATGAACTATCAAGAATGTGTTTGGATAATCTTGTTTTTGATAGTCCTTTTACGTTCAAACTTTCGACCACCACGACTTGGTTCTCGTCTATGATGGTCTTGGAAAGTTTGTGCAAAAAATCTTCCCTTGCATTTTTTACATACTCATGCTCTTTTGCAAGCCTTTTTCTTGCTTTCTCCCAGTTTTTAGAGCCTTCCTCCTTCCTTGACAGTTGCCTTTGTAGTCTTTTTAGTCTTTTTTCAGCTTTGATAAGATATTTCGGATATTCAACCTTCAAAGTTCCTGTGTCATTTGCAATTGTTGCAAAACTTTTCAAACCTAAATCTATCCCGCCAATAAAATTCTTTGGCTCTTTTACCTCATTTCTTGGATCTTGTTCATCTACAAGTACACTTACATAGTATTTGTCTGCTTTCGTTTTTACAACTGTTGCAGATTTTATTTCCCCTTCAAACTTTCTGTGAAATACTGTTTTTATTCCACTTTTTATCTTTGGCAGGTAAATAAAACCTTTTTCAAAATCTACTCTAATTGTTTCATTGCCATTTTTGAGTCGCTGGTTGTTTGTTGTGTATGACTGCTTATCTTTCTTTTTCTTGAACTTTGGCATTCTAAAATGTTTCGGGTTTTTGAAATGGTTTCTGAACGCCTTTTCCTGCTCAAGTTGAACATTCGCAAGTGCAAGACTGTCTGCTTCTCTCAGGAAAGGGTATTCCTTTTTATATCTTGCTGGAGTTATCCTTGGAATCTTTCTACCCTGTCTTAAGGTTTCAAGCTTTTCTTCTAACATCTTGTTCCATACAAATCTACAACAACCAAAAGTTTTTTCAAAAAATTCTTTCCGAACTTTATTAGGATATATTCGATACTTATATGCTTTCAGCATTTTCTTTCCTCACCCTGACTTTCGATATATCTTCTAATTACTTCAACTGGGGCACCACCACTTGTCAGTAAACAATAACTTCTTGACCAAAAATATTCCTTCCATAGTTTTTGCTTAATTTCAGGAAATTCTTTTTTTACGAGTCTTGAAGAGGCACTTTTATAAGCATTTATAAACTTGGAAAGTGGTGTTGTAGGAGTCGCCTTGAACAAAACATGAATGTGGTCTTTATCATGATTCCACTCAATCAGGGTTATGTTGTAATTGGGTTGAATGTACTCAAAAATTTCTTTTAGTCTTTTTGAAATTTTCTCATCTATCACATCTCTTCTGTATTTTGTCACTAAAATCAAATGGTAGTAGAGAAGAAATACTGAATGTTTATTTGAGTCAAATTTCATAATCATCACCAGTTTTATTATATACCGAAACTGAATATTTATCAACCGCAATTCATCTCCATCTTATACACGATGGAGACTTCTTGCGGAATGTTCTGTTAAAACGTTCGGTGAGAAATATTTTAAGAATTCCTGCAAGAAGTATACTATTAGGACTTTTAATATTTGTTGTATCTTTTCTCACAATGATGGGATTTGCAATAGAGAGCGGAACAAAGACAAGCATTATGAATATTAGAAGATCGCTGAGCAATGATGTGAGGCTAAGCGTCAATTTCAGAGAGCTTATGAGAAGGTATCAACTAATTTCAAGAAGGATGCTCAAAAGCTTGGAATTGACACAACAAAGTATATGCTGAATGCAAATGACAATCTGTTCAACAGAATAGCTGCACCAATTGAAAGAATTTCCTCTTTTTCAAGGGTTACAATTATTGGAATATTGATAGCAGGTGCTATTATCATAATGCTTCTTATGAGTATTGTGATAAGAGAAAGAAAGCTTGAGATAGGTATATTGCGGTCATTAGGACTCAAAAAGGGGAAGCTGGCAGCACAGTTTGCAATGGAAGCTCTTATTATAGCACTTGTTGCCACATTTCAATTTATAGCAAGCTAAATATATTTAAAAGTATGATAGTTTTTATTCATTTTTAATTACTCATATTGATATTTTCTAAGTCTTTTAACAATAATAGGCAAAAACAAACAAAATTTTTGGCTTTGGTAAATAAGAAAAGAAAAACAAAATTATTAAAAGGGCAAGGAATTACTCAGATAGTATATAGCAATTTGAGTTCTGTTTTTAAGTTCTAACTTTTCAAGAATAGTAGAGATATAATTGCGAACAGTTCCTTCTGAGATGAAAAGCATTTTTGAAATATCTTTATTTGAATATCCCTGTGCAATTAACCTTGCAATTTCAAGTTCTCTTTCAGAAAGATTTTTTAACTTATTTTCAGTTGTATTAACATTTTGCAAGTCTTTTTTAAAAATGTTTGCAACAAATAAAGCTATTTCCTTATCTATTACAACTTTGCCGTCTAAAACAGCATATATTGTGTCTATAATATGCTGAGCATCTGAGCTTTTGAGAATATAACCATCTGCTCCAAAGCTCAGGCTCTTTTTTATATAATCTTCTTCGCAAAAGGTTGTAAGTATAATAACCCTGACATTTGGAAATCTAACTTTTATATTAAAGGTGCCTTCAATTCCATCCATCACAGGCATTCTGATGTCCATAAGAACAACATCTGCATTTCTTTTTTCAAGAAACTCTATTGCCTCTTTTGCATTTGTACAAAGCCCTGTAATCTCAAAGTTTTCAAGTTCAAGTATGATTTTTAGCCCATATAAAACATCTTTATTGTCATCAACAATAAGTATTCTTGTTTTTTCCACTCAAGTCTTTCCCCCTTGATATTTTAATGGAACGAAAACAACTATAGAAAAACCAGAATGATTGTCTATGTTTACTGTTGCTCCCATTGATTTTGACCTTGATTTTATGCTCAAAAGTCCGATACCTTCTCTGATTTCGCCTCTTTTGGTACCATTGTCATGTATTTGGAGTCTAACATACTCAGGGTTTGAAATGAGCCAAACCTTAACTGAGGTTGCATCTGAGTGTTTTGAAACGTTTACAAGAGTTTCTTTCAATATTGCCATAAGGTTTTCGAATACATGAGAAGGTATATCTTCTATATTGCCCTCAGTTACAAGTTTTACATTGCAAAAGTTAAAATTTTCTATTATATTGTTCAGATAATTTGCTTTTGATAAAAAAGAAGCTTTATTTGAATATACAAAATTTCGAAGATTTTGATACGAAAGTTGAGTATGCATCAAACAGGATGACAGAATCTGATTTATCTTGTCATCTTCAAGTACTCCTTTTTTGTCTAAAAGAGTTTTCAAAGCGTTCAGCTGAATATTGAGCGCAGCTAAGCTGTGACCTACAGAGTCGTGTAAAGATGATGCCATCTTCATCTGCTGAGTTTTTTCAGCAAGCTGTTTTATATACTGCTGGGATTCAAGAAGTTCTGATTTCAATCTATTTAGCTGTGTATTTAAAAGCCTTAGCTTGTCAATATTCTCCAGATATTTTTGTCTGCTAATTTCAAAAGTTGTGTGTAGATGTTCTGTGTACACAACAAGCGCGGATATCAATAAGTAGTCTTTTATAATAACTGGAGGTATAAAAAATGCTGGCACAAGCAAAACTGCAAATGTTGCAACAAACAAAGGTTTTTCTTTGTTGCTTAAAAAAATGGCTACAGAGCATGGTATAAGAAAAGAAAATTCCCATCCGCACATGTTAACTGAAGTTGCAATTATCAAAAGCTGAAGAAAAGATGCGGTTAAGATTAAAGTTCTGGATTTAAGATATTCAGTTTTTAAAAAATCAAATGATAAAAATGTTATCAGAAAAAATATAGAAATCTTTGATAATCTGGAAGCTGAATATAAACTAAGGAGTATGTATGAAGCTATAATTAGCGATAGCATACTGAACCTCTGTTAAAGAGTGTTTTGTTAGTTTATTTTACCATACTTAAAGTTTGTAGTTTACACCTTTGCAATTAGATTTTTAGAAAGCTGTTTTATTCCCACCAGAATAAAAAGTATGCAGAATGATATTACTATGATTATATCTAAAAACATACTTCCAAGTGGTTTTGAAAGAAGCACATTTTTAGTCAGAACTGCTGCATATGTTGTGGGGAAAATGAGAGCAATCTTTTGCAAAAAGTTTGGCATTATATTCAAAGGCCAGTAACAGCCGCCAAGCATGCACATTATTGTTACAACCATTGAGTTTATAGTAGAAAGTTTTCGCATATCATTTACTATGCTTATTAACATAACACCAAATGCTACAAACATAAAGCTACAGGCAGATAGAACCAGAATAACAGCTGCTATATTTTGACCAAAAGAAAGTTTTAACCCAAAGGTACACATTACAACAAAGAAAATTATCTGAATTAACGTTACAGAGAATATACTCAAAATTGACTGGAGGATGTAACTTTGTTTTGATATTGGAGCGCAAAGAATTCGAAGTATAACTCTTTCATGATAATCTTTGAGAATTATGTTTGAAGCATTCAGAGCAAGCCAGAAAAGAGACATTACAAAGAATCCAGAGGCAAAAGTAATCGGCAGCTGTTTTGAATTCTGATGGATAATATTGGTTTTCACAGCTGGTGCGTATGACAATATATTTTCTGACACTTTTAAGTAATCGTGAACAAGTCTTTTTTGTGAGATGATTATTCGTATTGTACTGTTTAAATATTCTTTTACAATCATATGAGTTTCAGATTTTCCAAATGTATACATCTTTATACTTTTTCTCTTCTGGTTTAATATATCTTCAACATTTTTATTTGTCAAATCAATCACACAATCAATTCCACTTTGCACCATCTGGTTCACAATAGATTTTGATCTGTCAAAAGGTTTTATGTTAAAACATTTTTTGAGCTCTTTTTCAATAAGTTTTACCTCAGGACTTTTTTCGGTATCTGTGATAATTCCAATGGTGTACGGTGCTTCAACACTTGTTGAAAAAAATGTAGAAAATGAGATTGCAATTGCAGGAAGTATTATCATAAAAAACAGGTTAAGTTTATCTTTCAAAAGCCGCTTTATGTTTATTTTGAAAACTGCCATGGTTTCACCATCCTCATCAGAAATATACATATTATTGCAGCTGCTGCGCAAAGCACCCCGAAGTACACAAATGCGTTTTTCAAAACGGTTATTTCAGATGAATTATATATTATGCTAAACAATGTTGATTGCACAACGTTGTTTGGCAGAATGTCTCTTATAAAAACAAGAAATCTGTTTGTTATATCAACTCGTGTATATCCACCAACCAGAAATGTAGCTATAACAGAAAATGAACTTATCAAAACATTTGAAACAACATAACTTCTGGCAACAAGTGCAATCAAAATTCCAAGAAGAATGCAAAATACACTATAGATTAGAATTAAAAGGAATACAAAAGAAAGATTTTTGCCCCAGTTAGCGTGGTATACCAGCTTTGAAAAGATTATGATTATGCAAAGCTGTGCATACAAAAACACCGTCTGCGCTAATGCTTTTGATACAAATATTATCTGTGGTCTTTCAGGTGATGCAAAAAGTCTTATTAAGGTGTTCTGTCTTCTTTCTTCTTCTATTACAGCAACTCCAGCAAAAGCGCCGTAAAGAGCCATCATAACAACCATTGTAACGGCATAGTAGTCAATAGCTCTTGGGAAGCGTCCGGAAAACGCAGATTCGAATTCTACATTTTCTGGGATATCTTGAGGGGTGTAAATGCTTTTTGCAAATTTATAGTAGTTTGAAAATATAGAAAAATAAACTTTTACAAAACCGGCTTCAGGAAAGCCTTCTTTTGCTGTGATTTGTATATCAAAACCAAAAGGGCTGTAGCTTTTTGGATTGTTTTCTTGGCATTCTTTGAACAAAACAACAGCTGCATATTTGTTTGAATTTGAAAACCTTTTTATAGCATCTGACTTTGAAGAAACAACTTCTGCATAAAACAGCTTTGAAAAGGTTTTGTCGTTTTTCAAGAGAATATCATAAATATATGGTTTAAGATTATCTTCAAAAACAAGAATAATATTAGTCTTTGGAATGTCAGTTTGTTTGAAGTATCCAGACAGAGCATTTCCAAGTATAAAAATGATAATAATTGGGAAGATAAGCATTATTGAAAGAAGCGGAATACTCATAATATTTTCTTTTAAAGTAAAGAAAAATGCTTTAACTGCTGATTTCATGAACAACCTCTCCTTTTTCGTCTATGGTATAACCCATTACTGCAAAATACAATTTTTCCATAGTTGGCTTTTCATATGATATTGAAATTATTTCACATTGTTCTTGAGAGAGAACTTCGATGATATCTTTTATTAAATTGCTGGACTTGTTTGCAGTGATTATAAGTTCGTTTTCAGAAAAAGATGTTTTTTCTATTCCATTTATTTTCTTAATTTTTGAAATAGCCTCATCTTTGAATCTGCCAAGTTTGATTCTTATTATATTGTTGTTTGATAGTTTTCTGATAAGAAACTCTTTTGGACCGTATTCTATTATAGTTCCTTTGTTTATAAAGGCAACAGATGTGCATATTCTGTCAACTTCTTCTATGTAGTGAGTTGTATAAATAATTGTAATACCACTTCCAGAAAGCTTTTCAACAGATTCTAAAATCAGTTTTCTTGAGAATATATCAATTCCGACAGTTGGTTCATCCATTATCAGGAGTTTTGGATTATTCAAAAGAGCTGCGGCAATGTTTACCCTTCTTTTCATACCGCCGGATAAATTTTTTACCTGTTTTTTCATACTGTCCTGCATCTGAACAAACTCAAGTGCAAATTCTATTCTTTCTTTTAAAACTCTACCTGATAAGTTGTAAAGAGAGCCAAAAAAACTGAGATTTTCATAGACGGTAAGGTTGCTGTAAAGTGCTATTTCTTGAGGAACAATTCCAATTTGCCATTTTAGTTCTTTCAAAGCTTTATTTAAAGGTTTTTCGAAGATATATATTTCGCCTCTGTCAAATGATGTAAGCCCTAATATGCAGTTTATAAAAGTTGTTTTTCCTGCACCGTTTGGACCTAAAAGTCCAAAAACCTCTCCTTCTTTTATCGAAAGTGAAAGGTTATCAAGAGCAAGAACATTTGAATATCTTTTCACAAGATTTCTGACTTCAAGTGCATGCATGACTTTTTAACACCTTCTTTACAAAAATTAAATTTTACTGCTGATATTAGAATAAACTATTAAAGAAAATTTTTGTAGTGACATTTGTCATGTTTTTGTTAAAAGATTGTTTACAAATTTTTAAATATTTCTTTATACTTTTTTAAAAATTTTTGGATTTAATATTAAGTAGAAGAGATGAAAAAAAGACTCCTCCTTTTAGAATAGATTTTGGAAGGGGCGGCAAATGAGCAAAGGCATTTGTCCTTTGCAACCGCCCCTTTCTTTGTTGATAAGTTTGTTTTTTAATTCTATATCAAACAATTTATTATATACCACACAACAGGTCCGAATATAGCAGGGAGAAGGTTGCCAACCTTGATTTTAGATACTCCAAGCATGTTAAGACCAATTGCAAATATCAAAACAGAACCTACCATTGACATTTGAAGAACAACTGTATCTGTCAAAAATGGTTTAACAAAACCTGCCAGAAGAGTTATGCTTCCCTGATATAAAAGGATTGCTATGCTTGAAAACATAACGCCAATCCCAAGTGTTGCAGAAAATATTATTGAAGTTATACCATCTAAAATGGATTTTGCAAAAAGAATGCTATAATTATGCTCAAGTCCATCTTCAAGGCTTCCTACAATAGCCATAGCACCAACACAAAAAACAAGGCTTGCTGTAACAAAACCTTCTGTAAATTTAGAATTTTCTGACTTTATAAATCTTGATATGGACATTTTAATTCTTTCGCCAAATGACTCTAAAAAATCCTCTATTTTTAATATCTCACCAAAAACTCCACCGATCACAAGAGAGAAAATCATGAGCATTATAAACTGCCTGTCTATTTTTCCGTTTGAAAGTACCTTGAACATACCCTGCAGTACTCCGGAGATTCCAATGAATATAACAGAAAGAGATATTGCCTGCATGATTGTTGTTTTAAATCTTTCTGGTATTCCGGATTTTAGAGTAAGTCCCAAAATAGAACCTACAACCACCAAAACAGCATTTACTATCGTTCCAAGCCCCGTCATTGACAACTCTCCTTAAAGTAAGTTTATTGACTTAGAAATAGTTATAGTAATATAATAATTATAAAATCATAACTATTTTCTGTCTCAAAAAAATCAAAACTTTTGATATTACCGAATTAATTTATTAGTTATGTTCATATAACAAATTGAGAGGCTTTAAAAGTTTTTAAGGGTATTTATTCCAAGATATTATATTACTCTACTCAAAAATTTTCAACTTAAAAAGGAGTGTTCTGATATGAATATTTCAAAAGAGATGATAAGCCAGATTGCTGAAAACATGTTGTCTCTTTTTCCGCTAATAACCAATAAGATTCTTAAAAAAGATGTGTTTTCTGAAAGATATGGACTTTTGCCGAGGTTTATACATGTGTTGCATATTATAGATGTGTTTGGTCCGATAAACATGTCTGAGCTTGCAAAACGACTAAACATTTCAGCTCCTAATTTAACGCCTATTGTGGATAAGCTTATCTCAGAAGGATATGTGGAAAGGCTCAAAGATGATGCTGACAGAAGAGTTTCAATAGTACAAACAACAGAAAAAGGAAAAGAGTTTTTAAATGTTCATGCCCAGTGGGTAAACCAGAACCTTGAGATTAATCTTTCAAGACTTTCTGAGGACGAGATTGAAGAGCTATGGTATCTGCTAAAAAGGCTCAAAAAACTTGTTTTAAAAATGATAGGATGCTGTGAACATAAAGGAGGTCAATAAAAAATGCTAAAACTTTTCAGATACTTAAAACCATATATGTGGGCTGTGATTTTAGCTCCCTTGTTTATGATTTTAGAGGTTGCAATGGATATAATGCAGCCAAGGTTTATGGAAAAAATAATTGATATTGGGCTGAAAAGAGGCGATATGGAATACATTTTTAGGACAGGACTGATAATGATTTTAGCAGCTCTGATTGGTATGATTGGCGGTGGAGGATGTGTTGTGTTTTCAAGCATTGCAAGCCAGAACTTTGCTTACGACTTGAGATGCGATTTGTTCAAAAAGATAATGTCATTCTCGTTCAAAAATGTTGACAGGTTTCGTCCGGAAACTCTTATAACCAGGCTTACCAATGATGTTGTGCAGATGCAAAACATTGTAATGATGATGCTAAGAATAGTTGTGCGAGCGCCATTTCTTTTCATTGGTGGAATTATAATGACTCTTACAATAGACCCAAAACTTTCGCTCATTTTGTTTATTTCAATACCATTTGTAATATTAATCTTTTATATTATGATAAAATACAGCTTTCCCTTATTTTCTCAGCTCCAGAAGAGAATAGACAGAGTGAACGCTGTAATGCGTGAAAATCTTTTAGGAAGCAGAGTAGTAAAAGCTTTTGTCAGACATGAACATGAACTCAAGAGGTTTTATAATGCAAATAGAGAGCTTTTAGAAACTTCCATGAAAGCTTTTGGTATTGTTGTAGTTACAATGCCACTGTTTGGACTTGTCATGAACATTGCAATGGTAGGTGTTGTATGGTTTGGCGGGTTTGAAGTGAAATATGGTAGTTTGCAAGTAGGGCAGCTTATGGCATTTATAAACTATACAATGCAGATACTGTTTTCTCTCATGATGATAGGTAACATCTTTTTATTCATCACAAGAGCAAGTGCCTCTGCAGAGAGAATCAATGAGGTTCTGGAATGTGATATTGATATAAAAAATAAAGAAAACGCAATCAAAAAACCAATTGAATTTGGAAAAGTGGAGTTTAGGAATGTAACATTTTATTATAATCAAGACGAGGAAAATCCGGCACTTGAAAACATATCATTTGTTGCACAACCCGGTGAAATAATTGGTATTATTGGCACAACAGGTGCTGGAAAATCTACTCTTGTAAGTTTAATCCCAAGACTTTATGATGTTCAAGAAGGCGAGGTTTTAGTTGATGATATAAATGTAGAAGATTATGACGTTGAAGTTTTACGAAAGAGTATCAGTATAGTTTTGCAAGACACAATTCTCTTTACAGGAACAATTAAAGAAAATATTGCATGGGGCAATGAAAATGCTACTATGGAAGAAATAATACAAGCTGCAAAGGCAGCACAGGCTCACAATTTTATTATGAGTTTTGAAAAAGGATATGAGACAGAGGTGTCTGAGCGTGGAGTAAATCTTTCAGGTGGGCAAAAACAAAGAATCTCAATTGCCAGGGCTATCTTGAAAAAACCAAAAATATTAATACTGGATGACTGTACATCAGCTGTTGATATGGCAACTGAAAAAAAGATTCAAGCAGCTTTGAAAGAATACATGGTAGGTACAACAACCTTTATAATAGCCCAGAGGATATCGTCCATAAGACATGCAGATAAGATAATTGTCATGGACGCAGGCAAAATTGTGGCAATTGGTACGCATGACCAGCTTGTAAAAGACTGTCCAATCTACAGAGAGATTTACTTGACTCAGAGTGGAGAGGAGGGAAACAAAATTGCCTGATAAAAAACAACAGACTTCATTTCAACCACCTGTATTTGGACCGGGTCCTGTACCGGGAAGAGGACCGGGACACAGATTTTTGTCCAAAGGTGCAAAACCCAAGGATTTAAAGTCTACTTTGAAGAGGTTGTGGATATATTTTAAAGAGTTTAAAATTTTGCTTTTTGGTATATTTGCTACTGTCGTGATAGGTGCAATTTTGCAGATCATTTCTCCTCTTTTAATACAAAAAGCCATAGATGGATATATAGTTCCCAAAAAACTTGATGGACTTTATAAAATAGTGCTGGCTATGATAGGAATTTATCTTCTTAACTCCTTGTTTGCTTATCTTCAGGGCTATGGGATGATGACAATTTCTCAGAAAGTAGTTTTCAAGATGCGAAATGAGCTTTTTGCAAAACTCCAAAGGCTTCCGATTAAAGTTTTTGATACAAGAGCACATGGAGATTTGATGTCAAGACTGACAAACGACATTGATGTTGTGACAAATACTCTCAATGCAAGTTTAACTTCAATATTTTCAAGTATTATAACCATAACAGGCTCAATAATTGTTATGCTAATTTTAAGTCCTTTGCTTACAATTTTAACACTGACAGTTGTGCCGCTTATGTTCTGGTTCACAAACCTTATTGCAACAAGAACAAGGAAACTTTTTTCCCAAAACCAAAAGCTTTTAGGTAGTTTGAACAGTATAATTGAAGAAGATATAACTGGTCAAAAGGTAATCAAGGTTTTTACGAGAGAAGCAAAAGAGATGCAAAAATTTGAAAAGGTAAACAGAGAGCTTGCAAAGACAGGTATAAAAGCCCAGATATTTTCAGGTATTATCCCTCCTCTTATGAACCTTTTGAACAACCTTGCATTTATAATTGTTGCAGCGTCAGGTGGTTTTTTAGCGCTCAAAGGTTTTATAACTGTGGGAACAATTGCAAGTTTTATTCAATACGCAAGACAGTTCACAAGACCATTAAATGAGCTTGCAAACCAGTTTAATCAAATACAATCTGCATTTGCTTCAGCTGAAAGAGTTTTTGAGATAATGGATGAGGTAGAAGAAACCTCTTTTGAAGATGAAATTGAGCTACAAGATATTAAAGGCGAGGTTGAATTCAAAGACGTGTGGTTTTCTTACACAGAAGGACAACCTGTTATCAAAAACGTGAGTTTTAAAGTAAAACCTGGGCAAATGGTAGCCCTTGTTGGACCTACTGGAAGTGGAAAGACAACAATTGTGAATTTGCTTAGCAGATTTTATGATATAGACAGCGGGCAGATTTTGATTGACGGTATTGATATAAGAAGGATAAACAGGCATAGTCTCAGAAAAAAGCTTGGAATTGTTCTTCAAGACACATTTTTGTTTTCAGAAACTGTTAAGGAAAATATAAGGTATGGAAAACTTTCTGCTACAGACGATGAAGTAATATTAGCTTCAAAGATGGCAAATGCACATGAGTTTATAAAACATCTTCCGCATGGTTATGATACGGTGCTTACAGACAACGGAATGGATTTAAGCCAGGGTCAAAGACAGCTTTTGGCAATTGCAAGAGCAATACTATCCGACCCGGCAATTCTTATATTGGATGAGGCTACAAGCAATATCGATACAAGGACAGAAAAGCTTGTTCAAAGCGCAATGTTAAATCTCATGAAGGGAAGAACAAGTTTTGTTATAGCCCACAGACTTTCAACCATCAGAAATGCAGACCTTATTCTTGTCATATACAATGGAAGAATCATTGAACAGGGTACACATGATGAACTTATAGCAAAGAAAGGGTTTTATTATAATCTTTACATGAGCCAGTTTGCAGTAGTGTAAAAGCTCATGACATTGAGGCAAAAATTTTATTAAGAATTCTTACAAGAACTTAAAATAGCTGCCGATAAAAACAAAAATAAAGGCAGCTATTTTATTTTTTTAGCCATATTACAAACATTTCTTGCAACAAACAAAAACTTAAAGTATAATATTTATAGTAAATTTATAAGTAATTGAAAAAATGGTGTCTATGTGTACAAGTTTTATAAAATCTTTTCTTTGTGAGGTGTTATGAAAGATGGAATATTTAAAACCTTCAAATCTTTTAAATCTTATTGTATCACCAACAAAGGTATTTCAGAAAGTAAAAGAAAAACAGGATTTCTTGGTTTTAATATTTTTAATCCCATTGATATCGGCACTTTCTATGCTTTTTATACCCAGAATACCTGAAGAAGCTTTATTGGAGTATGTGAAAAGAACAGTTGAAGATCCTGAATTGCAAAAGATAAATCTAAAAACTTTAAAAATGACAACATCGCCTGCATTTTTAGCAGGATCAGAATTTTTGCACTATATTATTTCATTTTTTATTACTGCATTTATTTTGCTCATGATTGTAAGACTTGCCGGTGGTGAGATTGACTACAAAAAGGCGCTTACAATTGTGGCTGTTGCAAATATTGTTATGATTCCTTATTATGTTTTCTATGCTATATATGCCAGAGCTGTGAATTTAAATATATTAGATGTTAGTAAAGATTTTAAGTATTTTATAGCAACATACCTGAATATATTTTCTATCTGGCGGTATGTCTTGATTGGAATTGGAGTGTTTGCTGTTTGTGAACTTAACAAAGTTAAGAGTACAATAGTTACAACTATATATGCTATAATTACTCTTATAGTGCCAGTGGCTATGCTATTTATAAAAAAATAGGAGATTTTGGAGGCAAATAGAAAAAGGGGAGTATTTATTTATGCAAAGCAGTGCAAAAGGGCTAAAAAACTGGCAAAAGGCTATAATTATAGTGTTACTTATATTAGTGGGATTTATTTTAACACTTGTTTTAACAATGCCATCTGGAAAAAAAAATAATACTTCATCTAAGCCAAAGACTGCAAAGGTTCAGAAAATTTCGCTAAAACAAACCCTTTTAGCATCCGGCACTGTGCAGAGCAGCAAAACAAGGAGTGTCATATCAAAAACAAGTGGTACTTTAAAAAAGGTTTTTGTCAAAAACGGTCAGTATGTCAAAAAAGGAAATTTAATTGCTCAGATAGATGATACTCAGGCGATTGCTAAGATAGAGTCTTTGAAAAGACAGCTTTCAGACCTTGAACTTCAAAGAGAAAGTTTTCAAAGTCAGCTTCAGAACTTTATTTTAGAATCTCCGCAAGACGGATTTGTACAAAATCTTTCAGCTCAAGAAGGGTTGCTTGTCACACAGGGAATGCAGATTATGACAATTGTAGATGATTCAAAGATGAAAATGATTGTTCAGCTTCCTGCGTGGTGTTACGGAAAGGTAAAAAAGGGGCAAAAGGTAGATGTAGCAATATCTGAGATTACCAGTACTATAGAAGGAACTATAGAAGGTATTGGGAACAGATTGTATAAAAATCAGGATAATATTTTGGGATTTGATGTAAAAGTATTGCTTCCCAACAGAAACGGTATGCTTTTAGAAGGTACTAAGGCAAGTGTAGTTTTGAATCTTTCAGGCGGCGAAAAGGCAATAGCGCTTGGTGAAGGAGTTTTAGAGGCATTTTCAAAAAAGACAGTTCTAAGCCCAGTTACTGGTAAAATAGAGCAGGTCTTTGTTGAGAATGGGCAAAAAGTAAAAAGTGGTCAAGTGCTTCTGAGGTTTTCTTCGGAGGATATCGAAAGACAGGTAAAACAGCTTGATTTAAAAATTGAGGATATAGAGGCTCAGATAGAGGAAGCAGAAAAGGAACTTAAAAATTTTGAGGTTTTATCCCCAATTGATGGTAAAGTAGTTGATTTGAATTTGCAAGACGGTGATATTGTAACAGCTGGACAGGTTATATGTTCTGTATTTGATCCTGAAAATTTGGTTATTACAGCTTATGTTGAGGAACTTGATATCTTGAAGATAAGGCCTGGGCAGAAGGCTGAGATAAAACTTGATGCTGTGCCGAGCACAAAAGTAAAACCTGTAGAAGGATATGTTGACGAAATTTCCGAAAAAGCTCAGAGTGAAGACAGCATTTCAAAATTTATTGTTAAAATAAAATTTAAAAATCCGGGCAGTGTAAAGTTTGGTATGCATGCCGATGCGGAGATAATATTGAAGCTGAAAAAGGGTGCTCTGACAGTACCAGTTGAGGCTGTTCATAAAGAAAATGGAAAGTATTATGTTTATGTTTATAAAGAAAAGCCAACCGGCAAGAGCGAAAAGACAAAGAAAACTGATGAATATGGAATTGGTGATTCTTACTAT
This sequence comes from Caldicellulosiruptor obsidiansis OB47, assembly GCF_000145215.1. Taxonomy (NCBI): domain Bacteria; kingdom Bacillati; phylum Bacillota; order Caldicellulosiruptorales; family Caldicellulosiruptoraceae; genus Caldicellulosiruptor; species Caldicellulosiruptor obsidiansis. Next base: position 2,407,201 of record NC_014392.1, on the reverse strand, counting down.
AAAAATAGTGAAAAGAGATTTGTCAAAGTTGGAGTTGTAACCGACAAGTATGTTGAAATTACAAGTGGGTTAAAGGAAGGCGAAGAGGTAGTACTTCCAAAGTTCACTTCTGAAAATAAAACAAAATCTCTTTTTGAATAAAGGAGTAGACACTATAAGATGGAGAAATTTGTGCTTTCTTGCAAGATGGCAATCCAGAGCATTTTTCTTAACAGGTTAAGATCGTTTCTGACACTCCTTGGTGTTGTAATAGGAGTTGGAGCAGTTGTTGCGGCAGTAGGGCTTGCGGAAGGTACTACTGCGAGCATAACAAAAGAGATAGAAAATCTTGGAACAAATATTGTGTATGTTTTTATAAGACCGGCTTCAAAAAGTGAAGATATATCAATTGATGAATTTTTAGATTTTGCAAGCAAAAATAGCGATGTTATACTTGGTGTAAGTCCGTTTGTTCAGTATCCAGCTGTGGCGCTTTTCAAAAAGGAAAAAGAAGAATGCCAGATTATTGGGGCAACATCAGAATATATGATGGTTCAAGGTCTTTCTTTGTCTAAAGGGAGGTTTATATCTCCTATTGATGCTGATTTCAGACAAAAAGTAGCAGTTATAGGTTCAAGAATATATGACAGGCTTTTTGACAAACAAAATCCCATAGGGCAGGAGATAAATGTAAATGGTCAGGTTTTCAAAGTAGTTGGTGTGTTGGAAGAAAAACAGGGTAGCAGAGACAATACAATTGACGACAGTATTATAGTGCCTGTGTTTGCAATAGACAGCTTTTCATCAAATGAACAAGCACTTTCAAAAAATTTTCTTGTACGAACAGTTTCGCCAGATAAGAATAAAGAAGCTAAAAACAGGATAAAGAAGTTTGTAAGCAAGTTTGTAAAAAAGGAAGACAACTATTCTATCTATGATATGTCAGAGCTCATGTCAATGCTGAGCAGGATAACATATTTTTTGATGATAATACTCGGTGGAATTGCCACAATATCTTTAATAGTCGGTGGTATTGGAATAATGAACATCATGCTTGTATCTGTAACAGAGAGAACAAGAGAGATTGGAATCAGAAAAGCAATTGGGGCAAAAAGAAGTGATATAAGGGTCCAGTTTCTTATAGAATCGATGGTTATAACAGGAGTTGGAGGAATAATTGGGATAGTACTTGGTTTTATTGTGATTGCAGTAGGGATTTCGCGAATTCCGGGTGTTGTACCTGTATATTCATTAAAATGGGCTATTGTAGCTTTTGGGATTTCGGTTTTAATTGGGATTATCTTTGGAATGCTTCCGGCAGAGAAGGCAGCCCGCTTAAATCCTATTGAAGCGTTAAGGTATGAATAAAAGATATATAAAAGCCTAAAAACAGGGTATACAATATAGGCAAGGTAACAAACCCTAAGACTTCTGTATAAGAAGTCTTACCTGCCCGAATAGAGGGAATAGGTTTGGGTTTGACTACCTTGCCTCTTTTTAAAATTTTATAGATTGTCTATAACTCAAAACATTTACATATTCTCCTCCTGCGTCTGCAAAATAAGTTCCTGGATATAATTTTCAAGCTGTTTTGGAAGCCCAAGTATTTTTACATCCATAAACCCCTGGGTTATAAGAGATATTGCCTCATCTTTTGAAAGTCCTCTTGCCATCAGGTATTCTATCTCTTCTTCGGCAATAGGACCGATTGCAGCCTCATGTGAAAGATGGCTTTGCGGTGCGCCGTCAGATAAAAGTTCCGGCACAGCATACATCATTCCGCTGCTTGATAAAAGTATTCCGCGGCAATCAAGGTGTGCTTTTGAGAGGTTCTGCCGAGCCTCTAAAATTCCGCGTGAATATATCTTTTCCCTGTTTTCTCAGAAGTAATTTCTAAAACGACTTTTTGAGCATCTAAAAATGTGCATTCAAATCTATACTTCATATCTCATAATCCCTCTTTGCTACTCATTTGGTAATTCCTCAATAATTTTATTCACTTTCCTGCTATTCTTCTTGTTTTTAGTTTTCTTTGAAACTTGAATGGCATTTTTTGATTTTTCACTGTTAATCTTTCTCTTGTTAGAAACTCTCTTCTGCTTCTCTTTTGGGGGTTCATAGTAATTAGCAAATTGAGGATATTTAATTATCAGGTAATATTTGTAAATCATGAAGCTAAAGAATACAAATATATATGATAAAATAACAAAGGTAAACGCCATTGCAATATATACTCCACGTTGACTAAGATAATTTCCCAAAATTTTTGCAACTGCCATTCCTGTAACTCCTGCCACTGAAAAAAACGAAGCCGCAAACCCAAGTATCCTCTTACCCAGCTTGTTCTTCCAAAACTTTGACTTCTCCCATCTGTATCCTCTCAGCAGCTTTGGAATATAAACTTTGAATATGTAACACAAAATAACAATGTAAATTGCAACAAACAAAAATGATAAAACATACAGGTGTGCAAGCACACCTGTATATTCAACCGCACCTATCAGCAAAAACAGGGAAAAATATAAGGATGATATCCCCACGTGAAGCACAATCAGCCTTTGTCTTTTGTATGGATTTATATAAATATAAATCGTCCACAAAATCAAAAAAATTGTTCCTACTGCATAGCTCCAGAATATTAATCTGGTCAATGTGTTATTGCAAGCTAACATAGGAGGCAAAACTGCGCCTAATGTTAAACCAGGAAAAATTATTAAATAAACAAACATACTATCCTTAAAATACTCTGGAGTCTCTGCAAAACCACCAGTCTCCCGTATAAATTTTCTTATATAAAATTCTTCTGTTGTCATTTGTCAGCAACTCCCTTATCAACTTTAAAATCAGGTAAAATCTTTCCCTTTCAATTGGCTATATGGTCAAAAACTTTCTTTGTAAGCTGCTTAGCGGCATCTTTCAATGATTTGCCATTAATTTTAAATGATTCAGTTGCAAATGTATAGGCAAACCCTGTACCAAGACCAACAATGGCACCTACTACTGTTCCTGCACCAGGAATTACTGAACCACCTGCTGCACCAGCTGCTGCGCTAGCAGCTGCTCCCGCCCATGCTCCTACCGCAGCACTTGCTGCCACATTACCAGCTCCAAATGTAACATCAACAACTGCATCAGCTGCTATCTTAGTTGGCTCTGCTTTGCTCTTTATATCGTTATAAATATCAATTCCTGTATCAATAGCAATTCCTGCCATTGCAACCTTCGTCCCCACATTCTTTACATTAAATGCTTCTTTTGCTGCAACTTTCGGTTTAACAAACCTGAACACCTCTGGATATTTCTCTGCATTTTTAAACGCATACCTCGTTCCTTTTATTCCTTCCTCTAAAGCAGATTCTGTTCGTGCACCTTTTATTATAGCATATTTTCTGTCAGTTGTAACTTTTACTGTGAAACCATCTTTCTTTATATGCTTTTATGTATTTTACAACATCTTTTGTGGCAGATGCATTGCCCCATGCATTTCCAGGTGATTTAACAGGATTATAAGGACTCAAGTCAATACTCAAAGTTTGAGAATTTTTACCATTTTCATAAATATTGGTGCTTTTTGAACTAGTATTTTTTGTTATTACATATGTTCCACTTTTATTTTTCTGTCCATCAACTTTTTGAGCTGACGTACTTTGGTGTTGAGGATTTGTGTTATTGTTGCTCTTTTCAGTATTTATAAACTGCTGAACTTTTTGCTTTACATTTTCGGCAGTTTGTTTTAAATCTTTTTTAAGATTATTAACACTTTGAGTAAACGTTTTTGCAGCTGAGGAAACTTTTTGTTCTACGTTTTTAATTGCAGCACTGAGAGTTTTAAACTCAGAAGATACAAAGTTATTAACGTTATTCTGAACTTTTCTGGCAGTTTGTAAAATATCTTTTTTAATGTTTGAAATAACCCCAAAAAGTTCATTACTGCTTATACTTGAGTTATGAGTCTTGCTGTTTGCAAAAGATTTTTGAGAAGAAGCAAAGGAAATGTTTGAAAATGTAACTTTGTAAGGCTGTGTTAAGTAGGAAGCTGGATTGTTAGTTACAAGCAAGCTGCTTGATAAAGATTGAGTAGAAACTTTGCTGTTGTGACTGGAAGAATCAGAATGATTGTAGTTGTTTTTAGCCAAATGATAATTTGTATTAATTTTAGCCCCATACCCCTCACTCCTTGTTTTTGTAAATTTTGAATTGATTATATCTTATCATAAAAAAAAGAGACAGTATAGAATTTGTATGAATATTTATAAGGAATTTTATTAAAAATATTCAAATTAAAAATGGCATAGAAGTAAAAGCAGGGTAGAGATGAAAAATTAATGATAAAAAAATAGAGTCAGCAAAAATATTTTGCCGACTCTATTGGTTTTGTTAATTTTGTCAGGCGTAAAAACTTTAATTTTTATATCTTAGGATTTTGTTAAAAATCTCAATTTTACATATTCTCCTCCTGCGTCTGCAAAATAAGTTCCTGGATATAATTTTCAAGCTGTTTTGGAAGCCCAAGTATTTTTACATCCATAAACCCCTGGGTTATAAGAGATATTGCCTCATCTTTTGAAAGTCCTCTTGCCATCAGGTATTCTATCTCTTCTTCGGCAATAGGACCGATTGCAGCCTCATGTGAAAGATGGCTTTGCGGTGCGCCGTCAGATAAAAGTTCCGGCACAGCATACATCATTCCGCTGCTTGATAAAAGTATTCCGCGGCAATCAAGGTGCGCTTTTGAGAGGTTCTGCCGAGCCTCCAAAATTCCGCGCGAGTATATCTTTGCGCTGTCTTTTACGATTGCCCTTGATATTGCCTGCCCGCTTGAATTTTCACCTTCCAGTATTATATGTGAGCCCATATCAATCTCGGAGTCTTTTAGCCCATACAAGAGTGAGTTAAAGGATGCAACCGAGTTTTTACCCTTCAGTATTGCAATTGGGAACGACTGTACTGACTTTACAGGCTTTAGAAGAACATAGTTTGAAATATATACAGCATCATCTTCAACGATAGTTACGCCGCGGGGTCTGACATAGAAATCTTCTGCCCAGTTATGAACCATTGTAAAGGTGAGCTTGCTTCCCTTTTCAAGGTAAAACTCAGAAATTCCAATGTGCAGCCCTTCCTTTACCTTTGGTGCGGTTGCGCATCCGTTTATAATCTGAACCTCTGCACCTTCTTCCAAGATGACAATATTGTGCACGTTTTGTATCCTTGCATTTTCCTGCAGAAGAAGACATGCCTGTATTGGCTTTTCAACCTTCTGCCCTTTGAACACTCTTATAAAATACCCATGGGCAGGGTGGGTTGCAGAAAATGCAGTGTATTTATCTCTGTCAGGCTTTACCGCTTTCCAGAAATATTTTTCGCGCACCTCAGGATACTTTTCCAAAGCTTCATTTATATCCAGAATTTCAAGCTGGCCATGGTACCTTTGCTGAAGCCGCCTGTATACAACAGAGTGGTCAAGCTGCAAGAAACTTCCCGACCGGCCTTCTTCAGATACCTCTATTCCAGCATTAAGGATTGTTTTTTGAATCTCTTCTGGAAGTTTGGAAAGTTCTGAAATCTGGTCTTTTTCCTCTGCCTCTTCAAAGGCGGAAAGATCAATGTCCTGCCCATAAGCTGCCTTTTTATCCAGAGCTGATTTTGCAAGCTCCAAAATCTTTTCATCTATATAGTGTCTTGAAGACAATTTTCACACCTCCCAAACCCGTTTTGCCTTATCTCTTCAAAGAGGTCTTCTGCAGAACCTGAGCATACAAGCTTTCCATCCATCAGAATGTGACCTTTGTCTGCATTGACATACTCTAAAATATACCCTGTGTGTGTGACAATCAGTCCGGAGGTGTGTCGCTTCTTTATCTTTTCGCCTTTTAAAAGCTTTTTAATCACATTTCCCAAAAGGGTTATATTATCAAGGTCAACACCTGATTCTGGTTCATCTAAAAGCACAAGGCTTGGTTTTTGACACAAAAGTTGCAAAAGTTCAGACCTTTTTATTTCACCGCCAGAAAAACCGTAGTTTACTTCTCTTAAAAGATGATCTTCTAAATTTAAAATTCTTGCATACTCTTGGACATCAGCATCTGTGTTTCTTATAGATTTTATTATATCAGAAAGTTTTTGAAGCTCAACACCTCTTATTGCCGGTGGTTTTTGAAACATCATTCCAATCCCAAGCTTTGCTCTCTCATGCGTTGGCATATATGTGATGTCAACGCCATTGAAGATTATCTTGCCTGACGTTATTTTGTATTTTGGAAGACCCATTATGCTCATCATGAGTGTTGTTTTTCCGCTTCCATTTGGGCCAAACAGAATATGAGTCTCTCCATCAGGGATTGTGAGCGATACACCTTTTAAAATCTCTTTTGAGCCAACCTCAACGTGAAGGTCAATAATTTCAAGCATCTTTGCGACATCTCCTTGTCAAAATGGATTTAAAAGTTTCTAACTTATTTATTATACCACCAAAATTGCATTTGCTAACAACAAAGATTTGGCATAAAATTTAAATCAACTTAAGAAAATTGTGGTAAAATAATATCATAATTGATTTTTGAAAAGGGTGAATTTAAAAAATGAAATTAGTTTTGGCAATTGTATCAGAAGTGGATAAGAATAAACTGAACCTTGCACTTATTGAAAACGGGATTTCTGCTACAATTATTTATTCAACAGGTGGTCTTTTAAACAGAGGGACAGTTTCATTCATGATAGGTGTTGAGGATGAGAGAGTTGATGAGGTAATTGATCTTATAAAAAAGAATGTGTCAGAAAGGAGAGAGGTTTCAAAATCTACTTTGCCCCCTGCTCTTCAGACTCTGTTTTTTATGAGCAAGCAAAAGATTGAACAGGGTGGAGCGGTGATTTTTGTCTTGGATATTGAAAATTTCTTGAAAGTTTAAAAAATTGCAAAAATTACGGGGGTTTTTGAAAGAAATGTCCTTAAATATGAATTTCGAAGAAGCGGTAAAATATTTGTATAGTAATATAATAAGAAAAACGTTTGAGGACCCTACCGGAAAATCAAGAGAAGAGATAGTAACAAGTTATAAAAATAAAGATTATGAGTTTATACTTATAGATACACGAAAAAAAATAAATGATGAAATTCAATACAATCCTTATGTAGTAATAAAAAGGAAAAATTTTGAAGTAGAAAAAGGTTTTTATTTTGTTTATTTATTTTCTAATAGGTCGAAAGAGCCTTTTGAACCTCCAAAAAGAGTTTATTTATCTTTTGGTTTTGCAGGAGAAAAAGAATTGATTGAAGGATTGTCGGAAATACTAAGAAAGTATTTTGAACCTGTAAAAGAAGTGTTTTCTGTTGAAAGAATTGAAGAAGAAATACATAGTAATTTAGCATATAAAAAAGAAAATCATATTTTTGGCAAATTATACAACAAAGATGAGTTCTTGGCGTTACCTCTTGATAAATTTAAAGAAGAAATTGAATTTATTTTAAATTTATATGAAATATTTTTAGAATCAATTGGAGTTGGAAAAAACGTTGATTGGAGTGATATAATAGTTAAAATAAAAAACGGTGAGTTTAACAATGAATTAAACAAAATGAAGGTGAAAATAGAACAGATGATGAAAGGTTATTACATAAAATCAAGCAATACTAAAAATATAGAGATATTTAGTAAAGAATCCAATGTTTACAAAATTAAGAAAATAATAATAAAGTATTTAATGCATAATAAAGCTATCATCTTAACAGGTCCACCTGGTACAGGGAAGACTTATCTTGCAAAAGAAATTGCCAAAGAAGTAATAGAGGAAGATGGCAAGCAAATAAATTCTGAAGATTATATTGAGAAAATCCAATTTCATCCCTCTTACGATTATACAGACTTTATAGAAGGTTTTAAACCGGTTATCCAGAAGAACGGCAACACAGCAAATATTGCTTTTGAACTGAAAGATGGTGTGTTCAAAAAATTCTGCAGAAAAGCGGCAAAAAATAAAAACTACAAGTACTTTTTTATAATAGACGAGATAAACCGGGCAGATCTTTCAAAAGTTTTTGGGGAAGTAATGGTACTTATTGAAAATAGCTATAGGGGGGAAAAGCATAAAATAAAGACACAGTATAGTTACATTTATGAAAATATTGACAAAAGTGATGAAGATCCATTCAAAGACGGCTTTTATATTCCCGAGAATGTTTACATAATTGGAACTATGAACGATATTGATAGAAATGTAGAAACGATAGACTTTGCTATGCGTAGAAGGTTTGTTTGGATTGAAATTAAGACAAATTATGTTATGAAAGATGTACTAAAGGGTATATTTGAAAATAAGAAGAAAGATAGCAAATTGCGGTGGGAAATAACAGATGAAAAGATAGAGGAACTGGTCAAAAAACTTTCTGAAATAGCTGAAGAAATAAATAAAAGGATATCGTCCGAAGGGAAAGAATTTGGTTTGAATGAACATTACCACATTGGACCAGCATATTTTGGAGAAATTGATATTGAAAAAGCTATAGATGAAAAGAGTTTTAAATCTGCTTTTGATGAGTTGTGGGAATATAGATTAAAGCCACTTTTAAATGAGTATGTAAGAGGATATGAAAATGGGGAGAATTTTATAAGCGAGATAGAAAAAATAATTGAGAGTAAAATAGATAATAATCAAAAAAGCAATAATAACCCAGAAGAAGAAAACATCCAAGATTCTGAAAGTTTAAAAAATAATTTACAGAACAATAATTGAGAAATGTTTACTCAAGGTGAGTCGAAAATATGTTTGCAGATAGATATATTTTTCGTCTGTGTGATTATACAGTTTATAATTTGAATAACAATGAAGATATAAAATTAAAGATTTTTAACAAAGAAAATACGTATGAAATTTATGATGAAAGACTAAAAAACAACGAAGATAACAGCGAAAATAAAGACAATTATCTTTCAAAAGAAGATGTTGAAAAGATTAATATTGGGTTAATATTACAGAAATTAAATGAGGCTATTGCCCAAAATAGTATAAGCAATTGTATATTGAAAGTAAAAAATAAAGAAAATAATGAACAAAAAAACCAGCAGTTGAATAGATTTGAACAGGAGAGCAAAAATGTATTATTTAAATTTGAAAATGGACAACTCCAAACTTACGGATACATTGGTGCAATAAGATTAAAGATAGCATTTAAAGAAGTAGAACAAGATTTGATACAAAACCAGAGAAGTAACAAAAATGAGGCTAAAAATACTGATAAAACGAAAGGCAATGTTAGAGAAATATATGTTTTATTTGAAATATGTTCAAGATTTGATAAAATTAAAAAACAATATTTTTTAATTTATTTGCTTTCAAAATGCTTTAAAAATCTTAAGAATTTTTATGAGAATAAAATTAAAATAGGTGTCAGTGATGTTGATTTATGGAACTTACTTATGGTTCTCAAATTTAAGATAGAGATCGAAGAAGCATACAGACAGGGGCTTTATAGAACTTATAGAAATTTCGAAAACAATAATTTTAATTTCAGAGGTAAACTTGACGAAGCAAGGTTTATAAAATATAATATTCCTTTTTTAGGCAAAATTGCATATAACGTTAGAGAACGAACATATGATAATTACCTTCTACACCTTGTTTTGCATACCTATTATAGGGTAAGAAATAGATATAGAGAAATTGTGGATAATATAATTAATTCACAGACATTGGCATATAAAGCGATAAGACAAATGGAAGAATTAACACCCACATTTGCAAATTCAAAGTTGACAGAAGTATTAAAAAACTGTTCAAAAAAGATTGTACATCCATATTATCGCGCATATGAAAAAATAAGAATAACTTGTTTACAGATTTTGGAAAATTGCGGGATTTCTATCTTTGATTCATCTATTAATGATTCTTTTCAGGCAATATTTATTGATGTATCTGAACTGTGGGAATTTTTTGTATATGAAATATTGAAAGAGGCTTTTGAAAATAATAATGGTAAGGATAATATTAGAATAGAATATCAAAAAACTGAAAAGGTATTATCAATTGATGGTTCTGAAAAGGAAAAATGGGAAATTGCTCCTGATTATATTCTCCAAAAAGAAGAAGAGATAATTTGTGTGTTAGATGCTAAGTACAAACCTGCTTGGGCTGACTTTGTTTATTCTGGCAATGCAAAAGATAAAATCAGAGATGATTTGTATCAGATAATAGCATATATTCAATTTTTAGATCTCACAAAAGGAGGGATTATTTTTCCTGTGGAATCTAGAAATGAAACTGATTGTAATATATATAGCTACCATTTAAGCCGTCTTGCCTTTGAAAAATACTTTTTTGCGGCAGGTTTAAAAATTCCTTATTACACAGGTGAACAGAGCATGAAGTTGTGGGTGCAAAAGATTGAAGACAATATAAAAGAAATTATAGAGGATATTAAAAACTTTTTAACAGATATCACACCAAAAAATAGTTTTAATTCAAAACAATAACTTTTAAAATATACCCTGTATGGGTATAATAATATAGGGGTGATTATGAAGATGATTTATGATTGTGCTGTGATTGGAGCAGGACCAGCGGGCTTATCTGCTGCTATAAATCTTGCTCAGACAAACAGAAGTGTTGTTGTGTTTGTTACAAAAGAGGAAGACTCAAGTATCTACAGAGCGCCTGAAGTGAACAACTATCTTGGGTTTCATGGTGTGTCCGGGAAAGAGCTTTTGCAGGCGTTTTATGACCATGCTAAAAAGATGGGTATTGAGATTGTACACAAGAAGGTTATAAACTTCTACAAATCTGGTGATATTTTCACCATAAACGCAAACAACGAATTTTACGAAGCTTATTCTGTCATTTTAGCAATTGGCACACCAAAGAAGACTTTATTAGAAAATGAAAGTGAATTTGTAGGTCGGGGAATTTCTTACTGTGCTGTTTGCGATGGAATGCTTTACAAGGGAAGAACCATTGCCGTTATTGGAGAGGCTATTGAAGCTGAAGAAGAGGCTGAGTATCTTTCTGAGCTTGCAAAAAAGTTGTACTATGTGCCGCTTTATAAAAAGAATGAGTTTCATTTTAAAGATAACGTTGAGGTTATTTTCTCACGTCCAAAAGGAGTTTATGGGGAAGATTTTGTTAATGCATTGGAACTTGAAGACAGGATATTGAATGTAGATGGGATTTTTGTAATCAGAAAAACTATGCCAGCAGACCAGTTAATTTATGGGCTTGAGTTTACAGAAGATGGACACATAAAAGTTGACAGCAAGATGCAAACATCTATTGAAGGGCTTTTTGCAGCAGGAGACTGTACAGGACGTCCTTATCAGGTTGCAAAAGCTGTGGGAGAAGGATTAATTGCAGGTCTTTCAGCTTCAACATATGTCAAAGCGGTAAAAGAAAAGCAAAATAAAAAGGATTGATTCGGCAAAAAAGCCGAGTCAGTCCTTTTTTCTTTTACCAATACACAAGATTTAAAAACATATTTGCAAGCTTTGCCTGTTCTTCAAGTACATTTTGAGGAGTTTTGCCGCAGTAAACAGGCTCAATTTGACGAGATTCTAATGTCCATAAAAAAGCCTTAAATTTTGGATATCTATGAATATTTTCTTTCATGTAGTACAAAAGATCGCAGAGGTTCTGGTAAGTTTCAGAGTTTTTGCTTTTCTCTTTATAAAATTTTTGAGGGTCTACAATTAATTCAAACACCTTCGCAATTTTATACCTATATTCATCCTTTGCGCCTTTGTTTTCAAAATTCTTGATATAATTATAATAGCTTTCGCAGAATATCCTATACATCGTATTTCACCCTAAAAATTTCAAGTTTTTCTAAAAAACTTTTCTTCTTTGTTTCAAAAAAGTCTTTTCTGTTTAAGATTTCCTCAATTATTTTGTTAATTAATTCTTTGTTGCATGAGGGCATTAGTTTATCTATATCTTCGATATCTTTTTCATCAAGCCTAATAATTTTACTGACCACAATGTCTTCTTTTGAAAGAACATAAACTCTTATGTATTCAAAACCCTCAAGCTTTATTGCTCTTTTTTTAAACGATGGTGCTATTGGAGTGCTTTCATATTCGAGAAGGTCAAAATCTCCAAGAAACCTGAGGACTTTTCCAATTTCAGAAGGATAGTTCAAATCTAAAATATCAAAATCACGGGTAGCTCTGTCTAAATACTCACCTAAAATACATGCACAGCCACCTAAAAGGTACAACGAAAAAGGTCTTATTTGCAAGGCTTTTGCAACCTTTTCGGCATCCTTTAAAAGATTAACAAGCTCTTCTCTTTCATGCATTTTGAAAATAAACAGAGTAAAGTTTTCTATATCTTAAATTATACCACACAAAAAATGAAAAAAACAAAAGGGCAACCTTGAAAAGTTTTACTCAAGATTGCCCCTGTGTTAAAACCCACAAGATCCGCCGCAGCATCCGCTTGAGCATGAATATCCGCCGCTGTCTGAACGAGAAGATGAAATTATATTAACACTTTTGAAAACTGCTTCAAGCTCACGGCTGTGACAGCTTGGACATTCAATCTCTTTGTTTTCTCTCTCCTTAATGGAAGCTCTGATATTGAACTCCTTACCACAATCTTTGCACCTCAAATCATAGAATGGCATACCTTATACCCCCTTAATAACAACGAATATCTTAATATTTATTATAAGCAGCATTGAATATTATGTCAATATACTATGGTAGGGTATACTTATAAAAACGAATAAATATCTATTAGAATGAAATACATTTGAATATATTAAGAGATTACTCAACATATCTTTAAAGATTTGTTTTTATGGTATAATCATTTTTGAAACAACAAGAAAGTTTAGAGGAAATAATAAAACGTTTTGAGGGTGAAAGGTACATGCATGAGGTATTTTTTAACCTGGCAGAAAGATTAGGTGTAATTGTCACGTTGGCTTTTTTTCTATCAAAAACTAAATTGTTTGGCAATATACTGAACCAGCAATTAAATATTATTCAAAAAATAGGATTAATAATAGGGGGAGGATTATTTGGGATATTAGGGACATATTGGGGAATACCAATTAAAGGTGCAATTGCAAATTCGCGTGTCATAGGACCTGCTATTGTTGGTATCATTGGGGGACCTTATATTGGTCTTTTGGCTGGATTCATTGCAGGGTTTCATCGCGCTTTGCTGGGTGGTTTTACTGCTGTTGCTTGTGGTATTTCGACAACTGTTGAGGGACTTATTGCAGGTTTGGTGGCTAAAAAATTTTCTGATAAGAAATTCAAATGGTATTTTGGAATTTTAACAGGAATGAGTATAGAGATGCTCCAGATGATTATTATTTTAAATTTAGCAAAACCTTTTAAGGATGCGCTTGACTTAGTTGAAGTGATTGGAATTCCAATGATTGTAATCAATGGCATAGGTATTGGTATATTCTTGCTAATCCTTGAAAGTGTTGTTGAAGAAAAGAAGAAGATAGGGGCAGTGTTTGCAGCAAAAGCTTTGCATATTGCAAATGAAACCTTGCCAATTTTAAGAGAAGGGTTGACTGTTGAGACAGCAAAGAAGGTTGCTGAGATAATCTTGAATAAAACTGATGCAGACGCGGTTGCTATTACAGATAGAAACTCAGTGCTTTCATATACAGGTTGTGGGAATCATAAAGAGATTATCAAAAAGGCGATAGAAGACCAAGAAATGTTGCGAACATTGGAAAAAGGAGATATATGCACAGTTTCCAAAAAAGAAAATAATAAAGGTGATGGTAAAGACAACAATTTGACTACTGCAATTATTTGCCCATTATTTATTAAAAACAACTTGATAGGAACCTTGCAACTTTTTTATAATCGTTTCATGCAGCTTAACGAATTTACAACAACTTTCGTTAAAGGCTTATCGCAATTGATTTCTACTCAATTGGAAATTGCTGCGTTAGAGAAGCAAACTAAACTTTTAACAAAAGCTGAACTAAAAGCTTTGCAAGCTCAAATAAACCCGCATTTTCTGCTTAACTCCCTAAATTGTATAGTTGCACTTTGCAGAATTGACCCTGACAAGGCAAGAGAACTAATAATTAAGCTAAGTGAGTATTTTCGACGCAATCTCAGAGAATGGGACCCTTTGATTCCTCTTTCTGAAGAATTAGAAAATGTAAATTTATATCTTACTTTTGAAAAAGCAAGATTTTCAGACAAGCTACACATCGAATTTGATATTAACAATGAGACGACTACTATAAAGGTACCTCCATTTTCTGTGGAGACATTAGTTGAAAACGCTATAAAACATGGATTGCTGCCCAAAAAGGGAGGTACTTTACAAATAAAAGCCTCAAAAAATGGCCATAAAGTTGTGATTGAGGTTGCTGATAATGGTATTGGTATAAATGGAAATACAAAGGATGGAGTAGGACTGACAAACTTAAAGGAGAGGCTGAAGAATCTTTTTGGTGAAGAGGGAGAACTTGTTATAACCCCTAATGAAAAAGGAGGAACAATTGCACGATTAATTATACCTATTACGCATTAAAGGAAGGAGAATTATATGATTAGGGCTATTATAGTTGATGACGAGGAGTTAGCAAGAAAAGAGTTGGATTTTTTGCTTAAAGAAACTAAAGAGGTTGAAGTAATAGCTGAGTTAGATTCGGCAGAAGAGCTTTTTGAAGTTGTTGAAAGGACAAAGCCTGATGTTGTATTTTTAGATATTGAAATGTATGGCTTGAGTGGTTTGGATGCGGCTTTTGAGTTATTGAAAATGCCTCAACCACCAATTATTGTTTTTGCCACAGCATACGACCAATACGCAGTAAAGGCTTTTGAGCTCAACGCCTTGGATTATCTGCTCAAGCCTTTTTCTCTTGAGAGGGTAAAGCTTTGCATTGAGAGGATAAAAAGAGCATTAGAAAATAGAGGGCTATATACTAAGAAGTTATTAGAGAACCTGAGAGTATTTACTAACAAAAAAGTTTTAATTCACACAGAGGATAAGATTTTATTGTTGAATAAAGAAGAGATTTATATAGCTGAGGCTCAGGGTCGTTATGCAAGGATAAAATTAAAAAACAAGTGGATAGCATCACGTCATTCTCTTTCTGACCTTGAAAAAATCTTAACCGAAGAATTTTTGAAAGTTCACAAAAGTTATATCGTGAATGTTGAGCATATAAAAGAGATAATTCCACTTTTTGGTGGTTCTATAATCCTGAGAATGGCGGACGACAATGCAACTGAGGTACCAGTAGGTAGAACATTTTTAAAAGGATTTAAAGAAAAATTTGGATTAAGGATTTAATTTTTTATTTCATTTTATGCACTATTTCACGCTATTTAATACAAAAATTCAGCATTTTATTACAAATTTATTTTTTAAATAAGGGCTGCATTATAAAATGTAACTAAACAGAATGAAAGATAAAAGTCAAGGAGTGGAGGAAGCTTGAGTGCACTTGAGTTGATAATTGCAGCAGCCCTTATTTTAGTTTTAGCTTATCGCTTCTATGGGAGCTTTTTAGCTGCCAAAGTATTAGTTTTGGATAGCTCAAGAGAGACACCAGCAAAAAGGCACTATGATGGGAAAGACTACGTCCCTATGAACAAATGGATTGTATTTGGGCATCACTTTGCTGCAATAGCTGGTGCAGGTCCTTTGGTTGGACCAGTTTTGGCTGCTCAGTTTGGGTATTTGCCGGGAACTTTGTGGATTTTGATTGGTGCGGTTCTTGCAGGTGCAGTCCATGATATGGTTGTTTTATTTGCTTCAATTAGACACGATGGGAAAAGCTTGTCAGAGATAGCTAAAAAAGAGGTTGGACCTGTTACAAGTGTTGCAACTGCAATAGCAATGTTCTTTTTAATTATCTTAACAATGGCTGGGCTGGGTCTTGTGGTGGTAAATGCTTTGTTTAAAAATCCATGGGGTGTATTTACTATCGGCATGACAATTCCAATTGCTATTTTCATAGGCATTTATATGCACAAACTTCGCCCTGGCAGAATAGCAGAAGCTTCTTTGATTGGTGTTATATTGATATTATTAGCCGTAGTGGTAGGACCTTACGTCAAAAATTCTCCATTAGGTTCTTATTTAATGCTCTCTGACAAGACATTAGAAATTTTATTGCCTTTATATGGCTTTTTAGCCGCAGCCTTACCAGTATGGTTACTTCTTGCGCCAAGAGATTATTTGAGCTCATATATGAAAATAGGAACTATTTTACTGTTAGCTATTGGTATTATAATTGTAAATCCGCGTATACATATGCCAGCTGTTACACAATTTATCAATGGTGGAGGACCTATTATAAACGGTAAGGTTTGGCCGTTTATATGCATTACAATTGCGTGCGGCGCAATTTCTGGTTTTCATGCGTTAATTAGTTCTGGTACGACTCCAAAGCTGATAGCTAATGAAAAAGACATAAAACTTGTAGGATTTGGAGGAATGCTGACAGAGGCTTTTGTTGCATTAATGGCGTTGATTGCTGCAACAACCTTGATGCCCGGCGATTATTTTGCTATCAATACAAAGCCAGAAATTTTCCAGAAACTTAATATGCAAATTGTTCATCTTCCACAGCTTTCAAAACTTGTAGGAGAAGAACTTGCAGGAAGACCAGGTGGAGCTGTTACTTTAGCAGTAGGAATGGCAGATATATTCTCAAGAATTGGTGGACTTAGGCACTTGATGGCTTATTGGTACCAATTTGCAATCATGTTTGAAGCTTTGTTTATTCTAACAACAATCGACGCAGGGACACGTGTTGCAAGATATATTGCACAAGATTTACTTGGAATGATTTATTCGCCAATTAAAGAAAACAAGTCAGTTGGATTGACTGTATTACTTAGCGCAGCTGTTTCTTTTGCATGGGGCTATCTCATCTACGGTGGTGATATTAAAACAATATGGCCAGTGTTTGGTGTAGCTAATCAGACCATTGGTGCATTGGCTTTGGCAATTGGCACTACTATGATCTTGCAAAGAAGCAAGAAGAAGATATATGCACTGACCACCTTCTTACCAATGACTTTCCTGTTCATAACTGTATTGAATGCTGGAATTACAAATGTATTTAATGTATACCTGCCTCAAAAACAAATGGTACCTGCTGTATTAGTAATTACTCTTATGATTTTGGCAATCATTATCATGGTAAGTTCAGTTATAAAGTGGATAAGCATATTATCAAAGACACGAAAAGCAGAGTTAGCTTTGGAAAATAAACAGAACTTTTAGCAGAATATTGTTAGAAAATCTCTAAGGCTGTCCGTAAATTGCAGAAGGGCAGCCTTTTGTTTCATAAATTCAAAACTTAACTAATTTTTTGCAAGGGGGTTAAACTTGATATGACAATCAAAGAAATCAGGGAAAAAGCAAGAGAAATGTTAAAAGGTTATTGCAGAGTTTGTCCAATCTGTGATGGAAAAGCATGCCGTGGAGAAGTACCTGGAATGGGTGGTATAGGTACAGGAAGCTCATTTGTTGCAAATGTTGAGGCACTTTCAAAAATAAGATTAAATTTAAGAACTATTCATGACGCAAAAGAACCAGATATTTGCGTAGAAATGTTTGGGAAAAAATTAGATATGCCTATTTTAGCGGCACCTATAACAGGTTCGAGCTATAATATGGGAGGAAGAATTTCTGAGGAAGACTTTATTCAAATGGTAATATCAGGAAGCAAAGAAGCAGGGACCATAGGGATGTGTGGAGATGGCGGTGATCCTGTATTTTATGAGTCAGGCCTAAAGGCTATAAGAAACGAAAATGGGCATGGAATTGCTATCATAAAGCCAAGGAGTAATGACCAAATAATAAAAAGAATAAAAGAAGCAGAAGATGCAGGAGCTTTAGCTGTTGGGATAGACATTGACGGCGCAGGGCTTATTACAATGGCGCTAATGGGCCAGCCTGTTGGTCCAAAAACAAAAGAAGAATTAAAAGCTCTTATTTCTTCATCAAGCCTTCCACTCATATTAAAAGGGATCATGACAGAGGACGAAGCAGAAATTGCTTTGGAAGTTGGAGCAAGCGCAATTGTAGTATCCAACCATGGGGGTAGGATTTTAGATCATACACCGGGTGTTGCAGAAGTGCTACCGCGAATTGCTGAAAAAGTAAAGGGTAAGATTTTAATCTTTGCTGATGGAGGGGTAAGATCTGGTGTTGATGTTTTGAAGTATTTGGCTCTGGGGGCAGATGCAGTGTTAGTAGGAAGACCAATCATTCATGCAGCTTTTGGCGGTGGTAAAGAAGGAGTGAAACTCATTTTAGAAAAAATAGCTCAAGAGCTAAAACAAGCCATGATTTTAACAGGATGCAAAGATATAAAAAGTATCGATGGGAAGGTTATATATATAATGATAATTTTAGTAGAATAATTGTTGCTAAGGGCTTGGAAATAAGCCCTTTTTATTATGCAAGAAAACTTTACTATTCATATAGAAATACTTGACATTAACATTAAATTGCTTTATAATTGAAAATGAAAATCAATTTCAAAAACATAGTAAGGAGTTTTTGGTATGGTTCAAGGATTTGTAATTGCTTTTAGAGAGGTTTTTGAGATAATTCTCGTAATTGCTGTGATAATTGGGGTTATTCAAAAGCTTAACCAAAAGGATTTACTAAAGAGTTTGAATATTGGGCTGGTATTAGGGATTGTTTTGAGTGCACTGCTTGGTATTAGTGTATTTGCCTTTTATGAGAGCTTGGAAGAGTCCTTTGAGGGAGTTGAGATAGCATTAAAAGCTTTACTGGTGATTCTAATTACATGGTTTTTAGCTTTAGCTATCAAATATCAGAAAAGGGATTTAAAACAGCAGACTTATGAAAAGGTTATTAATTTCCAAAAATATTCATATGGTATTTTTCTCCTATCTCTTGTAAATGTTTTACGGGAAGGAGCAGAACTGGTAATATTTTCATTGGCTTCATTTTCCAAGGATAAATCCTTAACTTTATTCTACGGGATTGGTTTGGGGATATTTGCAGCTGTACTTTTGGGCTACTTTGTGTTTAAGCTTTCTAATAGAATAAATATAAGACTCTTTTTCATTGCCACAACATTAATTTTGGTGATTGTTTCGTCTGAGGTTTTAAAAGACTTGGTTGAAGAAATTCTTAAAGAAGGGTTAAAAACTCAAAATGAGGTTATTCCTATTGCTTTAAGCTTTGTATATATTTTGGTATTCTTAGTCTTGATGATAAGGTCAAATATGATTTCAAGGCAAAAAACAAAGTAAAGGTTAAATCTTGTAATATTTCCCCCGCAACAAAAATATATTTTTACTGACAAGTCCATTTAAAATTGCGTAGGGGGAAAGATATTTTGATGGATACTGATATCTATAGAGAGATAGCAAAAAGGACAAATGGTGACATTTACATTGGTGTTGTTGGACCTGTCAGAACAGGAAAGTCAACCTTCATAAAAAGATTCATGGACCTTTTTGTAATTCCAAACATTGAAGATGAGTATAAAAAAGAGAGAACAAAGGATGAACTTCCACAAAGCGCCCAGGGCAAAACTATAATGACAACAGAGCCCAAGTTTGTGCCTAATGAAGCTGTTGAAATTTTGCTATCAAGCGGTGCGAGGTTAAAGGTACGTCTTGTTGACTGCGTTGGGTACCTTGTAGAAGGTGCAATGGGACATCTGGAAGAAAATCATCCGCGCATGGTTACAACACCGTGGTTTGAAAAGCCAATCCCGTTTGAAGAGGCAGCAGAGATTGGCACTAAAAAGGTTATCCAGGACCATTCAACAATTGGAATAGTTGTTACAACAGATGGTACTATTACAGATATACCAAGAGAAAACTACATAAAGGCAGAAGAGAGAGTGGTTGAGGAATTAAAACAAATCAACAAACCATTTGTGATTGTTCTCAACACTGCAAAACCTTACTCACCTGACACGCAGGAGCTCAAAAAAGAGCTTGAAGAGAAGTACAAAATGCCAGTTTTAATTGTCAACTGTCTTCAGATGCAGATTGAGGATGTAAAGAGAATTTTAGAGACAGTACTGTTTGAGTTTCCTGTTGTTGAGGTTAAAATCAACCTGCCAAGATGGTTTGAAGAGTTAGAAAACGAGTCCTGGCTCAAAAAAGAGGTTTATGAAAAGATAAAGGACTATGCAGAAAAGCTTGACAAAATAAGAGATATAACAGACCAACTTGAGATTTTGAAACAACATCCCCAGATTGACAGGTGTGAGGTTATAGGGATAAATTTGGGAGATGGAAAAAGTGAACTTTCAATTTATTTTAAAGAAGGGCTTTTGTTCAAGATAATTGAAGAAGCAACCGGGTTTGAAATAAAAGGTGAACATCATCTTGTAAGACTTCTGTGTGACCTTTCACAGATAAAGAAAGAGTATGATAAATTAAAAGATGCTCTTGAAGAAGCAAAAGAAAAGGGATACGGCATTGTTGCACCTGCTTTAGATGAGCTCAAACTTGAGACACCCGAAATAGTCAAGAGAGGAAACAGTTTTGGTGTAAGACTCAAGGCTTCTGCACCATCTTTGCACATTATAAGAGTGGAAGTCGAGACAGAGGTGTCACCAATTGTTGGAACAGAAAAACAGAGCGAAGAGCTTGTGAACTTTTTGATGAAAGAGTTTGAAGATGACCCAAAAAAGATTTGGGAGTCAAACATATTTGGAAAATCGCTTCATGAGCTTGTGAAAGAAGGACTTCAAAATAAGCTTTTAAGGGTACCAGAAGACAGTCAAGAAAAGCTCAGAGAGACTTTGCAGAGGATTATAAACGAAGGAAGTGGAGGATTTATTCTCATAATCCTTTAAAACAAAAAGGTCCAAACGCTTTGTCTGGACCTTTTGTTTTTTAATACCCTCTTGCAAGATAAATGTATCCTTTCTCAACATCACATGCAAGGTTTACACTTTTTGCACTTGATTTTGCAAGCAGGTCATTTGTTGATGCATAACCGATATAAAGAGTATCGTATCTTTCAACATAAGTGTAGTCGTTTGTAGTGCAGATGATCATTGAAGGTGCTTTTCTTGATTTTAAAAGTCTTATGAGTATATCCTTTTCATCTTGCCTGAGACTTTCAAATGGTATGTCTAAAACAACAATCAATGATTTTTTTTCAGCTGATAGATTTTTAATCCTCATCCATTGATAATATGAAAAATCCAAAATCGAACCACTTTTTGTTCTTAAGAATACTATATTGAACTTTTCGTTCTTTTCATATGGTGGATTGTCTTTTTCGAGACTGTAGCATTTCAAATAACTGCCAAGGTTTGATTCTACCTTTTTCTTAATGTCGCTTGGTAGGCTTTCAAAACTCTTTGTCAGGAAAATAACAGACGATTTTGCAAGCTTCTCATCAAACTTTGCAATATACTGGTTTATAGCTTCAACAGGAGGTAGATTTACAATATTGCCCCTCAGATTGTCAATCCAGATGTAACCCTGCGTCTTTTGCGGAATGAGAAGAATATAGTCTAAGGTTTTGTAACTCTCTACATTTAAGGAATAGCTTTTGAAATTGTCGCTTTTAAGCTGCGCAATCTCAACCTCTTTTTGCGTGCCATTTGGCATTTTAAATCCAAGGTAGACTTTGACGTTTTTCGCGCAAAGGTCAAATGAAATTTTACTTATATTTGTAAGGTCAACAGGGGTTTTAAAATCAAGCTTGAAACTTTTGCCTTTTGTTGATGAGACGCTGAAGTATATCTTGTTTGAATATTTTCCCTGTGTCTTGTTCTTTGATGAAAGAAACATCGAAATACCTTTTGGCCAGCTCAAGGCAAGATAATCAAACGACCGTAGAAGCTGTGTAATTTGACCTATCCCAACTGGTATACTGCATTTTAAATCTTTGTAAATAAATGTTACAAAGCCTCGAAAGTTAGATTTTGCTCTAAAAACTCCGTCTTTGAACTCAAAAGCAGGATTTTCTTCTGCTTGAACTTTTCTTGAATCTATCTCTTTAAAGTGACCAAGCTTATCTTTTATATAAAATCTTAACGTTTCAGACTCCCCTGGTAAAAGCCAGAGTTGTTTTTTGTCTGATGTCAAAATTTCTGGTTTGTACACAGAAATCTTTTTTTGGGCAAAAACTTTCTGGTATACATCCTCATACACACAGGATACTGTCACCACGCCATCTTTGTAAGGTGTGAAGATGCCATCTTTTATGTCTATCTCATAAGCATCCTGGTATACTTTCAAATATACAGCGTCATATGTGATTGTGTTGTAGAATCTGTCCTTTGCAAAAACCTTTATAGGATACTCTTCGCCTGCAAAGACCTTGTTAGGACAGTCTATATAAAATGTGGAAATTTTATCATCTCTGTATTTATAAAAAGCTGCTATAGAATCAAAAACTTTTCGGGTCTCGCCTGTACTGTAAAAGGCTTTGAAGTTTCCATCATTGTCCTTTGCAATAAGCTGTGTGGAATACCCGCCATCAAGGTTTATGGCTGTCCATATACCAATTGACTGCAGGAAAAGAGCAAGCTCATTCTGAGTAAGTCCAATACTCTTTCCATTTCGACCGTCAACTGCTACAAGATAGAGGTATCGACCAGTTTTGTCAATGCCAATCGCAGAGCGTGGATGCCTTCCTACAATCTCATGTGTAAAAGCTGGTATATTGCCATCTTTTAACAAAAAGGTATTACCAGATGCTGCAGCTTTTATTTTCTCAAGGGGAATTGAAAGGTCTATCTTGATTTCCACCTTGTCGCCCACTTTGAAGTTTGTTTTTAGGTTTTTTGCATAGTTTCCTGTTGCAGCTAAAAGATATTCATCCTTATCCAAGGCCACAGCTGGAGCTTCTTCTCTGATATCTGTGATAATGCCATCTTTTATGATAAGCTCCACAATTCCCTTGTACTTGTTTCCGATAGTTTTCTGGACATAGTCGCCTGTGAACAAAATAGGGTATGTCAAATCACCTGTGAACTTGTTTATGTGTGCAATCTTGAACTCATAGCCAGAATCCACATTTACAAGTTTGTATGAAAGACCATTTATATAGTCAAAAAGAATTTCATTCGAGTTTGTGTACACAAAAGCCGGAAAGGTATTTTGCTTGATGTTTGGTGAAGATAGAATCTTGCCACCTGATACAGAAATTCCAATTGGCCAGATTTTGTTGTAGTTTGTCTTGGTGTTTGTGTAAAAGAAGTTTGCATTTATTGCAGCAACTGGATTTTTATCAATCTGATTGTACACCATGTTGTAGACAAAATCACCGGTGTTTGCAACGTTTGACTTTAGCACGTCAAAGTCAAATCCACCATCTATAAGGTCAAGCTTTATGCAGTTTATATCCACAAACCCCTCATCTGTCAAAAGTTCGTACTTTTCATAATACGTGCGAGGAGCAATCTGCTGTGTTGTTTTAAATCTCAAGATTTCTGTGTACGGCTTTGCAAATGCTGATAAAACGAGCGACAAAATTGTTGCAAATGACACAAAACCTAAAAACCTTTTCATCATGTAGCTTGCCTCCATTTTTTTGTCGAAAAAGCTCTCAAAAGTTTAGTCTTTTAACCCCCATATATTTCTCTTTATAGCATTAAAGACTAAATCCTTAGTTACAGGGTGAAACTGTTTCAAGCTTTTTACAAACTCTTTTATTCTTTGCCTGTTAGTTTTTCCGTTTGCAGGGCATGGATTTGTGATTACAGGAAGCTCAAGCTTTTTTGCGGCAGATCTCAGCTCATGTTCTTTTACATAAATCATAGGTCGAATTACTGTTATCTGAGTTCTGTCAAGGTATGTCTTTGGCGAAAAACAGTATATTCTTCCTTCGAAAAATAAGCTCAGGAAAAATGTTTCAACCACATCATCTAAGTGATGACCAAGCGCCACCTTGTTGCAACCAAGACTTTTTGCTGTTGAGTTAAGTATTCCACGGCGAAGGTTTGCACAAAGCGAGCAGGGGTTTTCTTCTTTTCTTATGTCAAACACAATCTGTTTTATCTGTGATGGAACAAGGTGAAATTCAACATTTATTTTATCACAAAATTCTTTGATTGGCAAAAAATCCATGCTTTCAAATCCCATGTCAACTGTGATGGCAACAACATCAAACTTTTTGGGGTAAAATCTTCTCATAAAGCTCAAAGTGTAGAGCATGGTAAGGCTGTCTTTTCCGGCAGATACCCCAACCGCTATTTTATCGCCATCTTCTATCATCTCAAAATCTTCTACCGCTTTTCTGACTTTGCTAAAGATATGCTGCATTTTCTTTCTTCCTCCAAATGCTATTATTTTGATTTACATTGTTAGGTATTATTAATTATACCATGCATAGCAGAAAGCAAAGAAGTTAAAAATTTCCTGTGCTCAACCTCTTGACTAAAAACAAAAATGATGTTATCATATAAATGCTGATGGCGGGGTGTAGCTCAGCTTGGTAGAGCACGTGGTTTGGGACCATGGGGCCGGAGGTTCAAGTCCTCTCACCCCGACCATGAGAAGAAAATGGGTATTGACAAAGAAAAGTAGAGTGTGCTAAAATACAAAAGCGTCGGTTTTAAATTTAATTGAAAGCAAAACATGGAGGGGTACCCAAGTGGTCAAAGGGGGCAGACTGTAAATCTGTTGCCGCAGGCTTCGTTGGTTCGAATCCAACCCCCTCCACCATTTATGAAGATAAATGGTGCTGGCGTAGCTCAATCGGTAGAGCAGCCGACTTGTAATCGGCAGGTTGCGGGTTCGAGTCCCATCGCCAGCTCCATTTAATTTAATAAAAAAAGAATAATAGGTGCGCCATTAGCTCAGTTGGTAGAGCAGCTGACTCTTAATCAGCGGGTCTGGGGTTCGAGTCCCTAATGGCGCACCATTTAAATGTGCGCCCATAGCTCAGCTGGATAGAGCAACGGACTTCTAATCCGTAGGTCGGGGGTTCGAATCCTCCTGGGCGCGCCATTTGTTTTAAAGGCTGAGATTGCAAGGGTTTAAAGGCATAAACTAAAAAATGAAAGTACAATTTAAAATGGTAAATCATAACCACCGATCACAGAAAATGTGAGAGGTGGTTTTTATTTTGCTAAAAAAGAAGTGTTGTTAAACTAGATTAGAAACCTGACTTTTGCAGATGGTTGAAATAAAAATAGCCTGCAATCCATCGGTAATAAAGAATTGTAGGCTATTTAACTTTTAGCAAAAAGTCATAGTGAAAAATCGAAACTCATCAAGAATTTTGTGTATCTAATTCATACTTCAATATCGTTGCATTTAATTTTACAACAAACAGTTTAAAAATTTTTTATTTTGTGCTTTAATATTTTTGAACATTTCTTTATGCCCCCTTGTGACTTGGTGCAATTTTTCCAATTTAAAGTTATATTACAAGGGATATTTTTTACTCATTACTGTATTTTATCAATATAGTTATTTTTGATTCGATCAACAGCTCAATAATTTGTGTTTAAGATTAAAATGTAAAACAAATCAAGTAAATTTTTAAAGACAGAAGGAGATGAAAAAGGTGGAAAAAGTAAAAATTGCAGTGCTTGGTTGTGGTAACATTGCGCCAGTTTACCTTAAAAATCTCAAAAGGTTTGGGATATTTGACGTTGTTGCATGCGCAGATGTAGACTTGGACAAAGCAAAGGTTGTAGCCACAGAGTTTTCTGTGCCCAAGGTGCTGGAACCTGACAAAGTGTATGACCTTGATGTGGATATAGTTTTAAATCTTACCCCGCCTCAGCACCACTATGAGATAAACAAAAGGGTTTTGGAAGGTGGGAAGCATCTTTACAGTGAAAAGCCTCTTTGCTCAACGTTAAAGGAAGCCAAAGAAGTTCTGGAGTTGGCTGAAAGGAAAAACCTTAAAGTTGGATGTGCACCTGATACATTTCTTGGTGCGAACATTCAGACAGCAAAAAAACTTATTGAAGATGGATGGATAGGAAGACCCTTTGCTGTAAACTGTTTTATACTCTATGGTGGACCTGAAAAGTGGCATCCAAACCCACATTTTATTTTCAAAAAATACTTAGGTCCTCTTTTTGATGTTGGACCTTATTGCTTGACAGCCCTTGTGTTCTTACTTGGTTCTGTCAAAAAAGTATCTGGTATGGGCATTATAACATACAAAGAAAGACTTATAACTTCTGAGCCCCACAGAGGAGAAAAGATTGAGGTTGAAATGCCAACATATGTGACTGCAAACCTTCTTTTTGACACGGGTGTCATAGGAAATGTTACTGTGTCTTATGATGTGCCTGATACAAACCTGCGGGGGATAGAAATTTATGGCACAGAAGGCACGATAATTGTTCCAGATCCGAACTTTTTCGACCATGGCAGTGTGTATTTAAAAAGGCACAACGACAAAGAATTTACAAAGATGCCAAACATCAATCCGTTCAATTACGACAACATGCGGGGGCTTGGGATACTTGACATGGCACTTTCAATAAAGTTCTCAACACCTCTTAGGGCATCAGGCAGGCTTTCTTATCATGTGCTTGAGAGCCTGTGGGCTATTTATACTTCAACCCAAGAAGGAAAGTTTGTTGATATTGAGAGCATAGCACCTCAAATACCTCTTCTTGATATGGAACTTTTAAGAGAAGTTTTGTATTTATAAATTGTTTTGCACTCTGCTAAAAGTGCTTTTTGTATTCTTCGGCAGAGTGCTTTTTTGTTATATTCTCAAGAAAGCTCAAGTATAAATTATATAGTGACAAAAACTTTAAAGAGGTTAAAAAATGAATATATTCTGGATTATTACAATTATATCTGCTATTTTGTATCAGCTTTTTTTTGGTAATGTAGAAAAACTTACAGAAATTTTATTTTCAGCACCTCAAAAAGCAGCTGATATATTCTTTACTATTTTGCTTTCAATAATGCTCTGGTCGGGATTTTTGAGAGTTGTTCAAGATAGTAACTTTATTGAGATTTTTAAAAAAGTTCTAAGACCTGTTCTTGAAGCTTTATTTAGAACCAAAAACGAAAAGGCGTTAAATTTTATGCTTTTAAATGTTGTTGCTAATATACTTGGGCTTGGTAATGCTGCAACACCGGCAGGTATACTTGCCATGCAGGAACTTTCAAAAGAAGCTAAAAATTCAACAGCCTCTGACGATATGATTTTGTTTGTATTGATAAACACCTGTTCAATTCAGCTAATTCCAACAACTGCGATACTTCTGAGAACTAAATTTTCATCATCTGCTCCCGCAGCCATTACCTTTCCTACACTTTTTGTTTCAATGGCAAGTCTTTTTGTGGGAATAATCCTGTGCAAGGTTTTGGCAAAGGTGTGGAAGTAATGAAAAATATCTCAGATTATTTGATAGTCTCTTTTTTACTTCTGGTAATCCTGTTTGCAGTTTCAAAAAGGATAGATGTGTTCAAAAGCTTTGTAGAAGGTGTGCAAGATGGATTAAAAATCTCAATAAAAATATTTCCAAACATTTTTACACTGATTATAGCTGTTGAGCTTTTTACAAAGACAGGAATTTTGAATGTATTGCAAACTCTCTTGTCTCCTGTCTTGAGCTTTTTTGGGATATACAAAGAAGCGCTTGGTCTTATTATTATAAAACCATTTTCTGGCAGTAGCAGTTTTGCAGTGTTAAAAGATATCTTTGAAAAATACGGTGTTGACTCTGAGATAGGGATATATTCTTCTATAATATGCGCATCAACAGAGACTCTGTTTTATGTTATTGCAACATATCTTGCAGCAACAAACGTGAAAAAGACAAGATATCTTATCCCAGTAGCAGCAGCTGTAGATTTTCTGGTTTTAATAATTGCAGCTGTGATTGTAAAAATTAGCATATAAAAATTAAAAGCCACAGGCAAGAATACCTGCGGCAATTTGAAAGTGTTTCAAATTTTTATGCAACACCTTGGACAAACTTTTTTGCAATCTCTGCGGCAGATGCCGCATCAGGTGCATATCCGTCAGCTCCGATGCTCTTTGCAAAGCTTTCTGTTACAGGTGCACCACCAACTATCACCTTTACCTTATCGCGCAAGCCTTGTTCTTGTAGCTTTTCAATTGTTGTTTTCATGTTTGGCATAGTTGTTGTAAGCAGTGCAGACATTGCAACAACCTGTGGACTATAGTTTTTCACTGCTTCACAGAACTTTTCAGGTGCAACATCCACTCCAAGGTCGATTACCTCAAGCCCTGCACCTGTCATCATCATAGCGACCAGGTTCTTACCTATGTCGTGTAGATCGCCTTTTACAGTGCCAATCACAACCTTGCCAATTGGTTTTACACCTGTCTCTGTCAGGATTGGTTTTAATACCTCCAGCGCAGCTTTCATTGCGCGTGCTGCAATCAATACCTCTGGTACGTAAATCTCATTGTTTTTGAACTTCTCACCCACAACCGACATTGCCTGGATAAGTGCATCGTTTAAGATTGTCTCAGCAGAGATTCCAGAAGATAGAGCTTCTTTTACCTTTTCAGGTGCAAGTTTTGCATTTCCTTTTTGAATAAGCTGTGAAATTTCATTTAAAATTTCCATTTTTAAACCAGCCCCCTTTAAAACTCAGATGTTAATATACTATAACTTCCAAGACCAAATGGCAAGAGCATATATCGTGAAGTAAAGTTTTCAAAATCAATAAAGCTCTGTGGACGTCTGAACAGTTCCTCAAATACATCTGCTTTGTGGTTTGCTTCTATGAGATTAAAGAGTGTGTTTGTTAAAACTATCTCAAGGTCATTTTTGCCCTCAGTTACATGCTCTGTTATGTCAGCTAAAAATGGCTGAGAAAATAGTATGCATGCTTCCTTACCATTTACAAACACCTTAGCGACTGCTGCGCTGACGTTGTTGAGCTTTATATAGACTCTTTTTGAGTTTTCTTTTGTAATTTCAAAAGAGCTTTTTAAGCTCATGGTCCCAACGTAAAAAGGATACCCATCTTTTGTTATATCATAATGACATGGTTTTTTGGGCTCAGTTATAACAAATCTTGTTTCATCCACACAAATAAGAGAAAAATTCCCGATAAGATAGATGGCTTCAACCTCAGTTGGTCTGTGATTTTTAGGGTCTTTTACTCTTTCATGGCAGCCAGGTGCTGTAATGTTGTTTGACTTTCTGCCACTTATCACAATCTCGTTTTTCCCTTGTTTGATAAAAGGTGTAATATCAATCTTGCTGATGTTCACATCCAAAAAGTTATGAGCAAGCGAAAAACTTTCGGTTTTTCTTTCAAATTTGACAGGTTGACCGTTTACAAGAATCATATCAAGGTTCTCTGCACATTCTATTGCTACAAAAAGCTGTGATGGCACTTTTTCCACCTCAAAATAATACGTGGCTTTGAAAGGTGTTCCCTCTGGAAGATTATAAAAATGTTTGTGCCAAACCTGGGAAACATAACAATCTTCAAATACTACCTTTCCATCAACTTCATATTTTATTCTATCAAGTATCAGTGTATTATAGTCTTTAAGCTCTATGTCAAACTCACAGCTACCTGTTCTGTATTCAAAACTATTATCAAATACAACGCCTGAGATGACGTTTTTTGTATTATGCGAAAACTGCTTGTCGGACACCAAAAGACAAAAGCTTGATGCAGGATGCATTGTTGCATCAAGCACAGCAAAGCCATTTTCCCTTTTCAATGTTGGTATATTGAAGATGCCAAAATCTACAAGGTCTGCTGCGAAAACGTTGTTGTCGGTAGGGATTTTTATTGTGATTTCTACTTCTCTTTTGAGGTCTGTGTTTGCCAAAAAGATTATTCTACTTCCGTCATCCAGTTTTCTGCCCTGAAGTATAATCTTTTTAGCGTTTTGACCTGTCTTTTTATCAATCACTTCGATATAAGTTGAAACTTCTTCTTTTAAGATGCTAACAAGGTCATCTATATTTGAAACATTTATAAAATTTTCTTTTAAGGGGATATCGCACTTGCTGCCATCTATCATGCAAAGTTCAAATCTTGAGAACATAAAATCTTTTAGTGAAACTACCTTGCCGCCAGAATTTATAAAATTCTGCAAAAGCTGCATTGTTGTTTTTCTTAAGTTTGTAAGAGGAGGCAAGACAACCACTTTGTAGTTATAACTACCAACTCTGATTTTGCCATTTTCGATTTGTGCATACTTTGATAGTATTATTTCATCGCCAAAGTGAAAATCAATATTGTTTGCTATGAGTTCTTTTACCGTTTTGTCAAGCAAACTGTCCAGCTTGTCTACGCTATCGTCAAACCTGGAATATTCTGCCCACGCAGAGGATATTGGGTGGATGACAAGTACATCAACATCTCTTTTGCCAAGCCCTGCTATATAAGAGATTCTTGCGAGATAGTCTGCAAAGAACTTTTCATCTTCCCACCATGGCTGCTGGTAAAAAAGGTTTGGTGGATAGTCTCTTTTTCTCTCACCTCTCATGGAATACAGGCTAAGATGTGGGTTTATATATGTTACACCAAGCACTGCCTGCCAATCTGATATCCATTTTCTGTGAAGAAAACTCACATGCTGACCTGTTGTCCCAAAGGTTTCGCACAGCACTCCTTTTTTGTCAAGCTGCTCACAGACCGATGATACCTGTTTGATTGTAACTGTCTGCTCTAAATGTCTTGCAAGCTTGTCAATTCCAGGAAGCTGCATATACTCGTAATGGGGCATTGCAGCGCCTATCCATTCAGTCTGACCGCGCATTGTATCTTCCGCCATGTAATGACCTGTCATCATAATACCATTTTCTTCACACCACTTTGCATACGGAATGGTAAAGTTTTCTATGAACATCTCAAGTGCAATGTCAAAAAAGTCAAACCTGACCTTGTGGTAATTGCCAACATTGAAGAAAAGCTCTTCAAAGTGATCTTTTATGTCATATCCTTTTTTCTGCAAAAACCTATCTGGCAGCTTTTCTGTCCATGGCAAAGTAGGGATATCTTTGTAGTGGACTCTTAAATATGTTGGCTCATCGGTGAATATTCCCGGCATTGCATTGCCAAAATATTCTTGGCAAACTTTTTTGTATTCTTCATGTGTGAGATTTATAAACTCCTTTGTAACCTCTTTTGAAAGAAGATCAACATAACAGCTTCCGTTGAACCACTTGTCGCCAAGCCTCATTGTGCGCTTTGCAACAATGTACTTTGTATTTCTGTGGACTAAGCTTGAAAGCACTTCATCATCTTGTTCTACTTGGTCCTCTTTCAAAAGTACTAAAAACTTGTGCCTGTATGAAGGATTTTTAAGAGCAACAGCACCACCTGCAAAACCAGACGGCCATTTGTCCTCATCGTAAATCCATGCAAGCATATTTAACTTTTTTGCATGCTCTATACATTTTTTGACAAGATAAAACCACTCTTTCGAAAGATATTCTGTCACAAGCCCAACCCTTGAGTGCATGAAAAAGCCACCATAACCTTTTTTGTGCATTTCAGTTATCTGGCGCAAAAGCTCTTCCTCTTTTAAATTGTCATTCCAGCTCCAGAAAGGTGCGCACCTGTAAAAGCTATCCGGGTTTTTAAGTTTTTCTAAATCAATCATTTTTGGACTCCTTTCTCAAATCCAAAACCTTTTGAATTTCCTCAGGGCTCAAAACTTGCGGTGTGCCTATCTGGCTTGATAGAAATAAAATCTTTGCCCAGAACTCAACAATCTCGAGTTTGTAAAATGCCATCTCCAAGTCCTTATCGTATGTCAAAACGCCATGATTTGAGAGAAGCACAGCATCATAGTCTTTTACAAAAGGAGCTATAGATTCTGGTACCTCAACTGTTGAAGGTGTTGCAAAGGGTGCAACAGGGATATACCCGCCAAAGATGAAAACTGATTCTGCTAAAATTGGCTTGTCAAGAGGTTTTCTTAAAACTGCAAATATTGTTGCATAAGGTGAATGAGCATGAACACAGGCGCCTATGTCTTCTCTTTCTTTGTAAACTCTGAGGTGCATCTTTATTTCAGACGATGGCTTGTAATTTGTTTTTTCAAGAATTTTTCCTTCCATATCAATTAAAACCAGCATATCTTCGTTCAAAAAACCTTTCGACACACCTGACGGTGTTGTAATGATTTTATCCTTATCGACTCTTACAGAGATGTTTCCATCAGGTCCGCTTATATAACCTCTCTCGTACATGAT
Source organism: Caldicellulosiruptor obsidiansis OB47 (assembly GCF_000145215.1). Taxonomy (NCBI): domain Bacteria; kingdom Bacillati; phylum Bacillota; order Caldicellulosiruptorales; family Caldicellulosiruptoraceae; genus Caldicellulosiruptor; species Caldicellulosiruptor obsidiansis. The sequence continues at coordinate 2,375,151 of NC_014392.1, read as the reverse complement.
TCTTCCAATCCTGCATATTTGTGATTTGACAATCTGTATATCTTGCATTTTCTCCACCTTTCTTTAAAATGTATTGTCACCATATTGTGTTGTGTTGATTTTTTGTTCTATTTTATTTTACAATTATTTGATTGATTTGAAAATACCCAAATTTGACCTTTTGAAAAGCTTGAAAATGTTATTTATAAAAATCTTGTGCAAACATTTGCATTACAGATAGAAAAGTGATAAAATAAATTTCAATATTGTATTTCAAAAAATATTTCAAAAGGAGAGTGCACGGTTTGCAGGTTATTCACAATCAGGTTCATGACATTTTTGCTATAAGCAAGGATAGGTTTTATGTGAGACTGTGGGTGCAAAGAGGTTTTTCAAGGAGCGTCACTTTGATATTTTCGGACAGGTATGATTTGGAAGCCCAGAAGGTTAAAATGAATTTTTACATGAAAGTTGGGAATTTTGAAATATATACAGCACAGGTACAAAACAAAACGCCAAGGTTTGCATACAAGTTTTTGATTGAGCTTTTAGATGGAAGTTTTAAGATATTTAACCAGTTTGGACTTGCAGATACCGAAGAAAACCTATATTTTGATGCTTTTCAGTTCCCTTATGCAAATGAGGCAGATATTTTTGAAAAACCTTCTTTTGCAGAGGGTTTGGTTGTCTACGAGATATTTCCCGACAGGTTCAAAAGAGGCAAAAAAGAGGTGCCTTGCCGAAAATTGTTTGATTGGGATTACTGCAGTTGGGATGTTGCGGGTTCTGAAGTTTTTCTTGGTGGTGACTTTGCAGGTATAAGAGAAAAGATAGACTATTTTAAATCTCTTGGAATAAATGCCATTTATCTTACACCAATTTTCAAATCGGTATCCAGCCACCGCTACAACGTGGATGACTATTTTGACGTTGACCCGCTTTTGGGTACAAAAGAAGAATTCAAAGATTTAGTAAAAAGCCTTCACAAAAATGGTATCAGAATAATACTTGACATGGTTTTTAACCACACAGGTGTTGGATTTTTTGCTTTTCAGGATGTCATAAACAAAGGCAAAAATTCTAAGTATTATAGCTGGTACAACATAAGGTCTTTACCTGTTGATGCTCAAAAAGGGAATTATGAGACTTTTGCAGTAAATGTTAGCAGCATGCCGAGGATAAATACTTCAAACAAAGATGTTCAGGACTTCTTTTTGGAGGTTTTAAAGTACTGGCTTTTGGAGTTTGATGTTGACGGCTTCAGGTTTGACGTTGCAAACGAGCTTGACAAAAACTTTATAAGAAGGATAAGAAGAGAGCTAAAAGCCATAAAAAAAGACATTCTTTTAATTGGTGAGGTTATGCACAGAAGCGAAAACTTTTTGATGGGAGATATGTTTGACGGGGTGATGAACTACTTTTCATGGGAGGTTTTTGCAAGGTATTTGTTGGGTAAATATAATGCAGAGGATGCATCAAGGATTTTAGCAGATTACAGGCTAAAATTTAATCCTATACTTTTTTCATGCCAGCTAAACCTTATTGGCAGTCACGATACAGAAAGAGTTTTGACAAGGCTAAATCACAACAGAAAACTTGCAATGCTTGCTGCAGTGTACAACCTCACCTATCAGGGAATTCCTATGATTTACTATGGTGATGAGATTGGAATGGAAGGTGGTCATGATCCTGACTCAAGAAGGGGGATGATATGGGAACAAGAAAAGCAGGATAAGGAGATTTTTCAGCTGTACAAAAGATTGATAGAATTCAAAAGAAAATCTTCAGCCTTAAATAGCGACAATGTTAAGGAGATTTCAATTGATGATGTGCTTTGCTTTGAAAGAAAAGGTGAGAACGAAATTGTGTACGTTCTTTTCAATCCACGCAAAATTTTGCAAAGAGTGAAACTGTGGTCAGAGTTTATTGTTGACAGGGAAATCGAATTTTTCACAACACAACAGAAAATTAAAAATCATTCATGCTATGTTGAAGTTGAGCTAAGCCCCGAGAGTTTTGAGATTGTGATTGTTAAATAAACTATTATGAAAAAGGTTAAAAAAAGTATTGACATGCACAAAAGACAATTATATAATATTCTCAAGAGCAAACGATTGCACACTTTTATTTTAAAGGAGGAAAAAGATTATGAAAAAGCGCGAGCCAATAGGATATGTTTATCTTGCACCGGCTTTGATATCCATGGCAGTGCTGTCTTTCTTCCCTATTGCCATGACAGTATATTATGCATTTACAAACTTTAATCTTAACCATTTGGAAGACTACAAGTTTGTAGGGATTAAGAACTTTGTTGATATCATAACAGGACCTTTTAAGGAAGTATTTGCGCCAACATTTGCATGGACATTTACATTTGCACTTATTACAGTTCTTATCAATTTTGCGGTTGGTCTTTTGCTTGCTGTGCTTCTCAACAACAAGTTTATGAAAGAGACAAATATCTACAGGTCAATTTTAATAATACCGTGGGCTATTCCCGGGACAATTGCTTCTCTGGCATGGCAGGGACTTTTGAACGAGGAGTATGGGGCAATAAACATGCTCTTGAAAACTTTTCATATAAACCCCATACCATGGATGACAGATCCGTTCTGGGCAAAGATAAGTATTTTTATTGTCAACCTGTGGCTTTCGTATCCATTTATGATGAATGCAGCACTTGGTGCTCTTCAGTCAATTCCGCCAGAGCTTTATGAAGTTGCTGAGATAGACGGAGCTGGCTGGTTCACAAAACTATTTAAAATTACAATACCAATGATTGTACCAACAGCACTTCCAATTTTGATTTCATCGTTTGCATATGCTTTCAACAACTTTAACGTTGTGTACCTTGTTACAGGCGGCGGACCTGCAAGACTTGACACTCAGTTTGCTGGGCACACAGACCTTCTTGTCTCAACAACATATAAGCTTACAATGCAGTTTTACAGGTATGATTTAGCATCTGCAATGTCGATCATAATCTTCTTTATTGTGGGGACAATTTCGCTTATCAATATGAAAATTACAAGAGCGTTTGAGGGTGGTGAAAGATAATGGTTGGAAGAGAGTATATGACAAAGCAGGATGCTATTGCTCTTTGGATATCAAGAGTGATTATTTGGATTGCAATAATACTTTCACTGCTTCCAACATGGTTTATCATAGTTGCATCACTATCAAAAGGTGGGGCGTTTTTCCAATCGTCATTTTTCCCAAAAGAGATTACATTTGAAAACTATATAGAACTTTTTAGAAGAAAGAGCAGTCCATCACAAACACTACCTGACTTTGTGATGTGGGTCAAAAATAGCTTGATTGTATGTTTTGGTGTTGCGTTTTTGCAGATTTTCATGACAGCCCCAGCAGCATATGCATTTTCACGAATAAACTTTGTTGGTAGGAAAAATGGACTAAAAGCCCTTTTGATTTTGCAGATGTTCCCGACTTTTATGGCAATGCCGGCAATATACGGTCTTCTGGCAAAATTTAATCTTCTTGACAACCTGGTTGCGCTAATTTTGGTACTTGCAGGTGGTTCAGCTTTCAACATCTGGCTTTTGAAAGGAAACATGGACCAGATACCATATGAGATTGATGAGGCAGCAATAATTGACGGTGCAGGACATTTTCTGATTTTCAGAAAGATTATCCTGCCTCTTACCGCTCCGATGCTTGCTGTGATGTTCATTTGGAGCTTTAATGGTGTGTTCAACGAGTTTTTGCTTTCAAGCTTAGTTCTGCAATCACCCGAGAATGCAACTGTGCCAATTGGTCTAAGAAACTTCATAAACAACCAATTTTCGGCTAACTGGCCAATGTTCTCAGCTGCGTCAATATTGGCGTCACTGCCAATTGTGATTATATACATGGCGCTTCAAAAACAGATTCAAAGCGGTCTTGCAGCAGGTGCTGTCAAGGGTTAATTCTGATTTTGTATTAAAAAATTACTTTGCGAGGAGGAGTCAGTACAATGAAGAAACTTCCAACAGTTGCGTATTTTAGCATGGAATTTGGTCTTGATTCTAATTTTAAAATCTATGCAGGTGGACTTGGAATACTTGCAGGTGACTACCTAAAAGCTGCAAAAGACCTTGGATACCCTGTTGTGGGTGTTGGAATACTGTGGAAGCAAGGGTACAACAAGCAGATTGTAACAGAAGAGTATGGAGTGATTGACGCTTTTCCAATCTACAGATATGACTTTTTAAAAGATACAGGTGTTAAGGTCAAGGTGAGAATTAGAAATAGAGATGTGTACTGCAAGGTGTGGAAGGTAGATAATTTCGGCAACGCAGACCTTTACCTTCTTGACACTGACCTTCCGGAAAATGGTGACAGGTGGATTACAGGACAGCTTTATGGCTGGTTTGGTGAAGAAAGAGTTGCCCAAGAGATGGTTTTAGGGATAGGCGGTGTGAGAGCTTTAAAAGAGCTTGGCATCAAGGTTGATGTGTATCATTTCAATGAAGGGCATGCTGTGTTTGCTGGGCTTGAACTTGTAAGGTATTATATGGAAGAAAAAGGACTTTCATTTGAGCAGGCTTTGGCAAAAGCAAGAGAAAAGATTGTATTTACAACACATACACCAGTTGAGGCAGGGAATGAGACACATCCTTTAAGGCTTCTTATGTACATGGGAGCTAATTTAAACTTAACTGAGGAACAGCTTGTTTATATTGGCGGTGCACCTTTTAACATGACAGTTGCAGCACTTAGACTCGCAAGAATTTCAAATGCTGTATCTGACCTGCATAAAGTAACAGCAAATGCTATGTGGGCAAAAGTTGACAGAAGAAGCGAAATAATTGGTATTACAAATGGTGTTCATGTTGGAACATGGGCAGATAGGAGAATATTAGAGAGCAGGAACAATCCAGAAGAACTTTGGCAAACACATACTCAAATAAAACGTGAACTTTTAGATTTTGTTGAAAAAAGAACAGGTATTAAGTTAAAAGAGGATATTTTAACAATTGGCTTTGCAAGAAGAGCAGCTCCATATAAACGAAGCGACCTTATTTTCAGAGACAAAGAAGCAGCTGACAAGATGTTTAAAAATGATCTTCAGATAATCTTTGCAGGTAAAAGTCACCCGCTTGATGATACCGGTAAAGAGATTGTCAACAACATTATTGCAATGTCTAAAAAGTATCCTGGCAAGGTTGTGTTCTTGGAAGATTATGACATGGAGATTGGCAAAATGCTCACGCGCGGATGCGATATTTGGCTCAACAACCCGCGAAGACCTTTAGAGGCATGCGGAACTTCTGGAATGAAAGCTGCAATGAACGGTGTTTTGAACGTCTCAACCTTGGATGGATGGTGGCCTGAGGCGTGTCAGCATGGAATAAACGGATGGCAGATTGGAGATGGATTTGAGTCGAAAGATGAAAGAGAGCAAGATAGCCACGATCTTAAGAGTTTAGTCAATGTTATGCAAAATGAAGTAATACCAACATACTACAAAAACAGAGATAAATGGGTAAAGATGATGCAAAATAGTATTGAATCTACACTTGAAAAGTTTTCGGCAGAGAGGATGGTAAAAGAGTACTACGAGAAGATGTATATTCAAAAACCCCACAAGGATTGATAGGAGATGGCAACAATAAAAGAAATAGCAAAAGAAGCCAATGTTTCACCATCCACTGTTTCGCGGGTTCTTGCAGGCAGCAACAAAATCAGTCCTGAAACCACCAAGCGTGTTCTTGAGGCGATAAAAAAGCTTGGTTATATTCCAAACGCAAATGCAAAAGGGCTGGTTGTAAAAAGATCTTTTACAGTTGGTGTATTTGTGCCGCGAGAACCCGAGAATGCTTTTTTAAATTCCTTTTTTGATCAGGTAATAACAAGTATATGTACTGTTGTAAATAGTTTTGAATATGATATCCTGCTTGCTATCTCAAACCCTGAAAAGGAAAGAGATCTTTTGAAAAGACTTGTTGAAAGTAAAAAGGTGGATGGCTTTATACTTCTTTCATCAAGGGAGAAAGACCCTGCAATTGAGTATCTAAAAAGCATTGACTTTAAGTTTGTAGTGATTGGAAGACCAGTTGGTTATGAAAACAGTGTAAACTGGGTGGACAATGATAATCAAAAAGCAGGCTTTGAAGCAACCGAGTATCTTATAAGACTGGGACACAAAAAAATTGCATTCATGGGTGGACCAAATGATTTGGTGGTCACGACCGATAGGTTTTCAGGCTACAAGAAAGCTCTTGAAAAATATGGAATACAGCCAAGAAACACATATATAAAATTTGTAAACTATTACAGAAAAAGTTACAAAGAAAGTTCATATGAGATTTTAAATCAAGAGGACAGGCCTACTGCCATTGTGTGCATGGATGATTTGATTGCTGTTGAGGTTTTCAAAGTGGCCGAAAGTTTAAATCTTAAGGTTGGTGAGGACCTTTCGGTTATTGCTTTTAACAACTCAAATGTAAGTGAGATATGTCAGCCGCCTCTTACAACAGTTGACATTAACATTCTTCACCTTGGCAGACTTGCTGCTGAAGTGCTGATGATGGATCTTAGCGAGTCAACAAAGACATACAGAAGAATAATAGTACCACATCAAATTGTTGAAAGAAACTCATGCGTAAAAATTCCATTGTTATAATGATTGCATTACAATGAAATTAAATTTATTGATAAAGTCAAAAATTTTTTCTCTCTCTTGACTTTTTTAGAGAGAAATATATAATGTTATTATCAAACGTTTGCACATTTAAATAAACTTAAGGGAGGTTGTTTTGATTATGAAAAATCTAAAGAGAATCTTGACAGTAGCGCTAATAATTGCTTTTGCGGTGGTAGCTTTAATACCGCTGAGTGGAGTATTTGCAACATCCAAAAAACAACTTGTTGTATGGTCACATCTTACTCAAGATGAGGTAAAGGCTTTGCAACCAATTGCAGACAAGTGGGGAAAAGCAAACGGATACACTGTAAAAGTAATCACTGACCAGGGTTCATTCCAGAGCTTCCAGACAGCTGCAATGAGTGGAAAAGGTCCAGACATTATGTTTGGTATTCCACATGACAATCTTGGTGCTTTCTGGAAAGCAAAGCTTTTGGAGCCTGTTCCAGCAAATCTCATTGACAAGAAAAACTTTGTATCAACTGCACTTGATGCATGTACGTTTGAAGGTAAACTCTATGCTCTTCCAATTGCTATGGAGACGTATGCACTTTTTTACAATACATCAAAAGTAAAAGAGGCTCCAAAGACAATGAGTCAGCTCATCACATTAGCAAAGAAACACGGGTTTATGTACGATGTTAATAACTTCTATTTCAGCTTTGCGTTCATCGCTCAAAATGGTGGATATGTGTTCAAGAACAAGGGTGGTTCGCTTGATCCAAACGATATCGGACTTGCAACAAATGGTGCAATAAAAGGACTTTCATTGATAAGAGACTTTGTTTTGACATACAAGTTCATGCAAAAGGACATCAAAGGTGATATTGCAAAAGGTAATTTCCAGAACCAGAAGATTGCTTTTTACATCAGCGGTCCATGGGATGTTCAGGACTTTATAAAGGCAAAAGTACCATTTGCAGTAGCACCGCTACCAAAGACAGATGATGGTAAACCAACACCTTCATTTGTTGGTGTTCAGGCAGCATTCGTTTCAGCAAAGTCTAAAAACAAAGATGCAGCATTTAAACTTGCAAAATATCTTGTAGAAAATTCAGCTTTGACCTTGTTCAAAGTTGGGCACAGAATTCCTGTGTTAAATAGTGTTCTTGCAAGCAGCGAGGTTAAAGCAGACAAAATAATGAGTGCATTTGCAGAACAGGCAAAGGTAGGAATACCAATGCCAAACATTCCAGAAATGTCTGCTGTTTGGACACCGGCTGGCAATGCACTCTCGCTTATAACAACAGGTAAAGCAACACCAAAGCAAGCAGCAGATGCTATGGTAAAACAGATAAAGCAGGGTATTGCTCAGATGCAATAAAGTATGTGAAGGGCATTGAAAATTAAGTAACTTAAAGGTTGCGAAAGGGCAGCAGAAAAAATTCTGCTGCCCTTTTTGTTTTCATCATAAAAAAGTCCATATTTGCAAAATGAAATACCAATAAACTCAAATAAAGAATATGGTATAATGAAGTCAAAAGCAAAAGCATCAAAAAAAATAATAAAAAAGCTTGTCTGAAAGACAAGGGGGAAAAACTGATGGAAAGAACAATAAAGAATAAATTCACATCAGGCAAATTGACTAACAGAGAAAGATTTAGAAGAGTTATGCATTATCAGAACGTAGACAGAATACCTAATTTTGAGTTTGGCTACTGGGACGAAACACTTCCGACTTGGCATTCTCAAGGTCTTCCTCCGGAGATAGATAATGAAGAAAAGGCTTATAAATTTTTTGGTATAGATTCCTATAAATATATTCCAATAAAAAATGGACTTATTCCGCAGTTTGAAGAAAAGGAGATGATAAATGTGCAAAGTCCACCAGCGCCTCTTTTTAGAGACCCAATCTATGACGGCGCAGCAGACCCCGCCATCGTATATAATCACCTTGGAAAATATTGGTAGATTTTTTATACAAACAGAAGAGCAAACATGAAACTTCCGGGCAAAGCATTCATGCATGGGACAGATATAGGGATTGCTGAGTCAAAGGATGGTGGTAGAACATGGCTTTATAGAGGTGCTATAGACATTCAATATGGCAGGGGCAGAAATACCTTTTGGGCACCTGAGGTGATATTCTATGAAGGGGAATACCATATGTATGTAAGTTTTGTACCTGGTGTTCCACAGGATTGGAATGCAGACAGATACATTTTGTACTACAAAAGCAAGAATCTGTGGGACTTGGAGTTTATCTGCAAGCCTGAACTGTCCTCAAATAAGGTTATTGACGCATGCGTTTTTCATATGCCGGATGGAACTTTTAGGATGTGGTACAAGGATGAAGCAGACCATTCATACATATATGTAGCAGAGAGTACCAATCTAAAAGATTGGAAGATTTTAGGACCAGCTTTAACTGACAGACCTCTTATATATTCTACTTTACACATCCTGAAGGAATGGAAGGTACAGAAGAGTTTTGGAAAGACAATAGATATTGGAGAACATCTCTTCAGGTTGCAAAGCTTGAATATGTGGATGGCAAAATTGTATGTGACAGGGATAAAGAATTCGATTTTTATCAAAAATTTAGCAAGAAGACTCCCACCTCTTTAAGGTGGGAGATGAATTGCTAAAAGTATGATACAATATTTTTGGGTGATTTCAGATGTACAAAACACAGAAAAATCATATAAGATGTGACAAACAAACATACAAACTTCTGCGTATGTTATGTCACTTTTCTAAAAACTTGTACAACTATGCTTTGTATCATATAAGGCAACACTATTTTAAAACTCAGGAATATCTGCCATATGAAAGCATATATCATCTTGTGAAGGAAAACGAAAATTACAGACTTTTGCCTTCTCAGGTTGCCCAGCAAACTCTTATTTCTGTGGACGAAGCTTTTAAATCTTTTTTAAGTCTTTTGAAAGCTAAAAAAGAAGGGAGAATAGATAAAAAAATTTCAATACCGACATACCTGCCAAAGGAAGGGATGTACCAGATTGTTTTTCCTAAAGACCAGTTCAAGGTAGAAGGGAATAAACTGAGACTCAGTCTTGGCAGAAATTTCTACAAGGAATTTGGAGTAAGGTATTTGTATTTTGACCTGCCACAAAACATTAGAGGCAAAAAGATAAAAGAAGTCAGGATAGTGCCAAGGTTTCATGGCAAATGGTTTGAGATTGAGTATGTGTATGAAGAAGAAGAACAGAATTATAATCTTGATAAAAGCAGGTACTTATCAATAGATTTAGGTCTTGACAATTTTGCAGCAGTAGTTGATACCATCGGGACTGCCTTTTTAATAGAAGGCAGGTATATAAAATCAGTCAACCGATGGTATAACAAACAAAAGGCAAGACTCCAGTCGATATATAGCAAGCAAAATATTAAATACGGCAAAAAACTTGCTCGGATTTGTCTTAGAAGACAGCATATAATTGACAACTTTTTGAATCAAGCTGTCAATTATATAATCAAGCATTGTCTGAACAATCAAATAGGTACAGTAGTTATTGGGGAAATGAAAGATATAAAGCAGAAAATAAATCTTGGGGTTGTAAAC